>NZAJ01000002.1 GCA_002687495.1 Micavibrio sp.
ACCGTGAAGGCGCAGGCTTAAGTTATGAGCCGTTTTCAAATGCGAATGATGGCAGTGACTGGATTTTCACCGGTGCTAATAATGTTGGCAGTACAAGCGATCCTGTTGGCACAACAGCAGCAGGCTCTGGGAATGATTTGGTTATGCTTTTGCCTAATGCTAGCCAAAGCCTATGCTTGCAGATTAATCGCGATTTGAATGTCGGAACGGCCGGCACACTACCTACAGATGCTGATGGTATTGATACAACTGCTTTCACCGGCAGCTATGCGATTGGTGGCCCTAATATTATTAATGTCGATGGTGAGAATGCAGGCTGTTTTGAAACAGGTGGAACGACTTATTTTTATTACACAGTTTTAACGCGATAAAATATAGGTTTTTAAAAACGCAAAAAAGGCGCCTCATATTTTAAGGCGCCTTTTGTTATTTCGTTTGAAGCTAAAGCTTAATCAGTCAGCTTATTCCACCAGCCTTTTTTCTTTGTTTTCGGGGCTTCATTGACTTTCTCATAGTCTTTTGCTTCTGGTTCAGCAGGCTTATCATCATTAGACGCTTTTACCTTTTTAGCTTTCGCAGGCTTTTTAGCGCTTTCCGATTTAGCAGGCTTTTCCTCTTTAGCAGCTTCATCTTTCTTTTCAGCATCTTTTGCTTTTGCGCTAGAGCTTTTACGCGTACGCTTAGGTTTTTCTTCAGCTTTGTTTTCAGATTTTTCTTCGGACTTTTCTTTAGAAGCAGGCTCATCCGACTTTTCTGCATCCTTGGCTTTAGATTTTGACTTTGCTTTCGCTTTAGGCTTTTCGTCCTTCTCGGCGTCTAGCTCGTCATTATCTTTTGCTTTAGCTTTACGTGTGCTTTTCTTTTTCGGCTTTTCATCCTTGCCTTCATCAGAGCTCTTTGTTTGCGTGCTTTCGTCGCTTTTCAGATCAGCCTCTTTAGACTCTGCAGATTGATCATCTGCATTTTCATTTTGGTTATCTGCATTATTACGGTTATTGCGACGACGACCACCTCGGCGGCCACGACGACGACGAGATGAGTTGCCATCTTTATTGTCATCATCATTATCTGAAGACTCATTTGTGTTTGTGTTAGCACTCTCAGCTTCGCCCTCATCAGCACTGTCATCAGAGCCTTTTGAGCCTTTTTTGTTTTTAGGCTTAGAGACTTCAACACGGCAGCTTGCGCCTAATGAGTCATCGACGCGGATCACAACAGCCATGTCATAGCGCGCTTCTAAATCAGAGATATTTTGTCTTTTATTATTCAAAATATAAAGCGCAACATCGCTAGATACATGGACGATCACTTCTGCAGCGCGGCCTTTTTGACCTTCATTTTCAATGTCACGCAAGATCAGGATTGTCGCAGCATCTGCTGTACGGACACGCCCTGTCCCAGCACAATGTTTACAGGTTTCAAATTGCGTTTCACCAAGAGAGGCGCTCATACGTTGACGTGACATTTCCATCAAGCCAAAGGATGAGATTTTACCGATTTGAATACGCGCCTTATCCCCTGAAAGAGCTTCACGCATTTTGCGCTCAACCTTGCCATTATTACGGCGGTCTTCCATATCAATAAAGTCAATCACAACCAAGCCGCCTAAATCTCGCAGGCGCAATTGTCTTGCAACCTCTTCAGCAGCTTCCAAATTGGTTTTAAGGGCTGTCTCTTCAATATGACGCTCTTTAGTGGCTTTACCTGAGTTCACATCAATTGACACTAGCGCTTCTGTTGGGTTGATAATCAGATAGCCACCGGATTTTAGTGTGACCGTTGTTTCACCAATATCAGCGATTTGCTCTTCAATACGGAATTTATTAAAGAGCGGCGTTTCAGTATCTGTATATTCCACGACGCGCTTTGAATGAGATGGGATTAACATCTTCATAAAGTCTTTTGCCGTTTTATAGCCAGTTTGACCAGCAACCTGAATTTCAGCGATATCGCGTGTGTAATGATCCCGAACAGAGCGCTTGATGAGATCCGCTTCTTCATAAACCAAAGCTGGCGCAGATGATTCAAGTGTTAACTCACGAATATTATTCCAAAGTCGGAGTAAGTAATCGAGATCACGTTTTACTTCTGTTTTAGTACGCGTAACACCTGCTGTACGCAAAATCACCGACATGCCTTTTGGAACTTCAAGCTCCTTCATCATGTCACGCATTTTGCTACGGTCTTTATAGTTTGAAATTTTGCGTGATACGCCACCAGCACGTGGGCTGTTTGGCATGAGAACGCAATAGCGCCCAGGAAGCGATAGATAGCTGCTTACGGCTGCGCCTTTATTGCCACGCTCTTCTTTTGAGACTTGGATCAGCATAATCTGACCGCGCTTAATCACTTCTTGGATTTTATATTTACGGCGAAGATTAAAGCGGAAGCGTTGCTCTTCATCCATATCCTCATAGGCTTCACTACGTTTTGAGCGATGTGCCGCATTACGACCACGACCACCACGACGGCCACGACCACCACGGCCACGATTATTACGAGAGTTTTTATTCTCTGAGTCACCCTGTTTATTGCCATCAACATCTTGCTCAGCATCATCTTCAACTATGTTGCCGTTTACATCGTCTTCTGCATCTTCCGGCACGATAAGATTGCCATTTACATCATCTTCTGACTCATCTTCATCTTGATCTTGATCTTGCGCTTCTTCGTCTTGATCACCGCCAACTTCAAGAACAGTGTCATCATCATCAGCTTCATCAATATTGTCAGATGCTTTTGCATCATCTTGCTCGGCCTCTCCATTTTCAGCCTGGTCTTTAGCTTCCTCTTCAGCTTCTGCTTGCGCCATTTCCTGAAGCGCTGCTTCTTGCTCTGCCATTAAAGCTTCGCGATCAGAGATTGGTATGCGGAAGTAGTCCGGATGAATTTCTGAGAATGGTAAAAAGCCGTGGCGATTACCACCGTAATTCACGAAAGCCGCCTGAAGCGATGGCTCTACGCGTGTGACTTTGGCGAGGTAGATATTTCCTTTTAAAGGTTTTCTGAAAGCGCTTTCATAATCAAACTCTTCCAAGCGCCCATTATCGACGATTGCAACACGAGTTTCTTCCTCATGTGTTGCGTCAATCAACATTTTCTTAGTCATTATTTTTCTCCTTGAGCGCGCACGGCAGCATCGCCTCCCCTTTGATGCTCGAACACAGGAAGGCAGCGCAAAAAACGCGCTCTAATTCTTAAACAAATTTTTAGCTATTACAGTCCGCGAAACCTAAATTTTCAACATGCGCGGGGTCCGTAAAGCTCGAACATCGGGTGTAGATTACACCTGATCTCTAAAATGTACAAGCGAGAAAATAAATATAATGCAAGTAAATGTCATGGCTCAGCCTATGGCTATATGGTTGAAACTCTGGTAAAATCCATAAACTTATACACTGACAATAGAGGATTTATATTGATGCCTGACCCTGTTCGCCCTGATCGTGATGCCATGGAATATGACGTTGTTATCGTTGGCGCTGGCCCGTCGGGATTATCATGCGCTATTCGCCTTAAGCAAATTAACCCTGATATAAATGTATGTATTTTAGAAAAAGGTTCAGAAGTTGGCGCACATCTACTATCGGGCGCTGTATTTGAACCACGCGCTTTAAACGAGCTTTTTCCCAATTGGAAAGAGCTAGGCGCGCCTTTAAGCGTTGAGGCCAAAAGCGATAAATTCTTATTCCTGACGAAGGATAAGGCTTTTAAATTCCCAACCCCGCCGCAAATGCATAATAAGGGCAATTACATTATTTCCTTAGGCAATCTTGGACGCTGGCTGGCGGAGCAAGCTGAGGGCTTAGGCGTCGAGATTTTCCCAGGCTTTGCCGCAGCAGAAATTTTATATGATCAAGACGGACATGTTATCGGCGTTGCAACGGGCGATATGGGGCTTGATAAGAATGGCGAAAAGACAGAGAGCTTTGAGCCTGGTATGGAGCTGCATGCCCGTCAAACTGTTTTTGCTGAAGGGTGTCATGGAAGCCTTACAAAACAGCTTATCTCTAAATATAAGCTGCGTGAGCATAGTGATCCTCAGACATACGGCCTCGGCATTAAGGAAGTTTGGGAAATTGCCCCTGAAAAGCATGATCAAGGCGCAACACTTCATACAATCGGCTGGCCTATGGATAGTAAAACTTATGGCGGGTCATGGCTGTATCATATGGAAGATAATATGATCTCTATTGGCTTTGTGGTGGGGCTAGATTACCAAAATCCTTACCTCTCTCCATACCAAGAGATGCAACGCTTTAAAACGCATCCAGAAATTAGCAAACTTCTTGAAGGTGGACGCCGCGTGGCCTATGGCGCACGCGCGCTTGTTGAAGGCGGTTTTCAATCCATCCCTAAACTCAGCTTTAATGGCGGTATTTTAATTGGTGATACGGCAGGTTTTTTAAATGTGCCGAAGATTAAAGGCAATCATACAGCCATGAAAACAGGCATGATTGCGGCTGAGAGCATTTCAGCCTTTCTAAACGAAACGGAAGGATTCGGAGAAGAATGCGCCGCATATGAAACCGCTATTAAGAAAAGCTGGGTTTGGAGTGAACTTAAGAAAGTACGCAATATTCGTCCAGGCTTTCATTCAGGCCTATGGATGGGCCTTATCAATGCGGCCTTCGAAACGCTCACTTGCGGCCTTGCGCCTTGGACTAGAAAAAACCATGCTGATCATAGCCAGCTTAAAAAAGCTTCCGAGTGCAGCCCTATAGATTATCCTAAGGCAGATGGTGTTTTGACCTTTGATCGCTTAACATCCGTATCGTTTTCAAACACTAACCACGGTGAAGAGCAGCCTTGTCATTTACGCTTAAAAGATCCAAGCATCCCTGTTGAGGTGAATTTAAAAGAATATGATGAGCCAGCGCAAAGATATTGCCCAGCGGGTGTTTATGAAATTATTAAGAATGATGCGGGACAATCAAAGTTACAGATAAACGCGCAGAATTGCGTGCATTGTAAAACATGCGACATCAAAGACCCATCACAGAATATTGATTGGGTCACGCCGCTTGGAGGAGATGGCCCGAACTATCCGAATATGTAGCCAATATTTAAGATCGGCCTATATTAAATTGTAAGCATGTGCGTGAGAATACGCATCATTTGTAGTGGAGATTA
Source organism: Micavibrio sp. (assembly GCA_002687495.1). Taxonomy (GTDB): domain Bacteria; phylum Pseudomonadota; class Alphaproteobacteria; order Micavibrionales; family Micavibrionaceae; genus TMED27. The sequence goes on from NZAJ01000002.1 coordinate 5,134, forward strand.
TTACGTTGAAGAATTTCATCATTATTATCATGTCGTGCCTTTTAGGTGTAGCCGCAGGCTTGGGGGCTGTTTATTACACGCAGCAGCAAGTTAAAGATGCAGATCTCGCCTCCCCTGTAGGCCTTGATCCAACGGGCATGAGCGCGCAAATTGTTAATGTTAATGAGCTTGATGAAAATCGTTTACGAGAAATTTTAAAGCAGCATGCTTATAGCTATAGCACTGTTTCCGGCCATTATCTTTCCGGGCGCTTTGCGCAGCGCAACCATGATTGGAGAGCCGCGGAAGAGAATTTACAAAAAGTCATAGAAAAGACTGAAGTCACAGACATTGCCCTTATGAAGCGAACCATGGTTTTAGCGATGGGGGCTGGTGATTACGAGACTGCCATGAAGTTCGCGAAGATTATTGATCAGGAAGAGCCACAGGATGAGCAGGCTAGCAGTGCGTTATCAAAGCTTTTTCTAGCGTTAGAAGCTTTTAAAAAGCAGGATTATGAAGCTGCTTCAAATTACGTGCATGACATGCCTAGCGGAAGCTTATCGGCCTTTATTATGCCACTTCTTTATAGCTGGACGAGCGCCGCGCTTGATCAATATGATGTTGCAGAGCTGACACAAAGCAGTGTTCATATCCATCATGCGATTATGATCTCAGATTTTTTAGGTAAGCATGATCAGATTACCTCTCTTTTAGATAGCGCGATTAAAGCGCCTAATCTTGGCAATGAAGATTTAGAGCGTATTGCTGATATCTATGCGCATATTGGTGAGAGCGATCCTGCCTTAGAAATTTATAGCCGTGTTTTAGCGACAAGTGAGTCTGCAGAGCAAAATAAAGCGATTGAGCAGAAAATCATCAATATTAAAGATGGTAACCCAGATAAACTTTTCAGCCCTATTCGCACGCCAGAGGAAGGCGTAGCAAAAGCACTCTTTGATATGGCGCTTATTTTGGGGCGTGATTTTAGTGATGAGAGCGCGCGCGTTTTCAACCAGATGGCGCTTTATATCAATCCTGATCTTACTGATGCACGTTTTCTTATGGCGGAGCTCAGCGCACGTAACGGGCATGAGCATGAAGCGATCTCAATCTTTCACTCCATAAAGATTGAAGATGGTATTGAAAACTATATTAAAGCACGCAAACAATCGGCAGAGCTTCAAAAAGAACTTGGAGAAACAGAGCAAGCTGTTGCGGAGCTAGAAGAGCTTTACAAACTCTATAAAGATGTCGATGCCCTTATTCAAATTGGCGATATATACCGTCATGTAGAAAATTATGAAGACGCGATCACCTCTTATAATGAGGCGGCGAAAAGTTTTGAAGATGGTATTCCTGCGGAATATTGGCATTTATATTATGTACGCGGTATGTCCTATGAGCAGACTGACCAATGGGAGCTGGCTGAGCGTGATTTAAATAAAGCCCTTGAGTATCAACCTGATCACCCTTTTGTTCTAAATTATTTAGGCTATGCATGGGCAGATCAGGGCGAAAAGCTAGACACAGCGTTAGAGCTGATTGAGCGTGCGGCGAGCCTTAGACCTATGGATGGCTATATCATCGACTCGCTTGGATGGGTTCAATATCGAATGGGCTTATTTGATGAGGCGGCGAAAAACTTAGAAAAAGCTGTTGAGCTTCGACCATATGATCCTGTTATTAATGATCATCTAGGCGATGCCTATTGGCGCGTCGGGCGCAAACTTGAAGCGAAGTTTCAGTGGGAGCGTGCTAAGAACCATGCTGAAGAGGATGAGATAGAGCTTAAAGACACTATCGCCCTTAAGCTTGTTGAAGGGCTACCCGCTCTTAAACCTAGCGACCTTAAGCCAACCTTGCAGGCTGCGCGCAGCGAGTAAGATGAACGGCCTAAAATAGTGGATATAAAGGTTTAACATTCATGAGCCAGACGCAAGCTTCATTGAAAATCTTTGCCCCTGCTAAGGTTAACCTATACCTGCATGTAACACACAAGCGCGCCGATGGTTATCATGAGCTTGATAGCTTGGTGGATTTTGCAGATATTGGCGATGAGATTATCATCACCCCCAAGGACAGCCCTCATTTTGAGTTTGAGATTTCCGGGCCATTTGCAGGCGGTTTTTCAAAGCGCGAGATTGAAAGCGGCCCACATTCGAACAACCTTGTCATTAAAGCTGCGAGAGCTTTAGCGCAAAAATGTGGCCATCCGCTGGATATGCATATTGAGCTTGTAAAGAACCTGCCTTTTGGAGCCGGGCTTGGCGGCGGCAGTGCAGATGCAGCAGCCGTGATTTGGGGTTTGCTGAAATATTGGCGCATGCCTTATGATTCATTGTCGTTTCTAAATGATTTGATGCTCGAGCTTGGTGCGGATGTGCCGATGTGCTTTCATTCTCAAGCTATGCGCGTGCGCGGCGTAGGAGAGATATTCGACGAGATCAAAAGCGGCCTGCCGGCATGCCCTATCCTGCTTGTTCATCCGCATAAGACATGCTCAACACCAAGAGTGTTTTCACATTTTCAAGCTGATTTCAAATCCGTGATTAATCTGCCATCTAGGCTGGATGATTTGGAAAGCCTTATTGATTTCTTATCACAGCAAAGCAATGCTCTTACGCAGGCTGCCGTTAAAAATGTTCCTGAGATTGAGAATATTCTTCACATTCTAGGCACGCAAGATGGCGCGTTATTAAGCCGTATGAGTGGCTCTGGCTCATGCTGCTTTGCTATTTTTGAAAAAGAAGAGCAGGCAAAAGACGCTGCCACTATGATAAAAGCTAGCAATCCAGATTGGTGGGTTGCTAGCGGGACTTTAGGGCATATAGAGCGTTATTAATTCACGGAAGAACCGCTATGCGCCGCCATATGTGCAAGAAGATCTTCGCTGACCTCACCTGTCACAGGAATTGCATTTTCACGCTGATATGAGCGAATTGCATCTTGAGTAAGCGGGCCGCTAATACCATCAGCAGGTCCAGGATATAGACCCTTCGCCATAAGATGTTCTTGAATCTGCGAAACCATAATCTGCTTATTTAGATTTGGATTAGGCGTTGTGTTTTGAACACGATGAGAAATAGCATCGCGTGTTTCTTGCTTACGCAAATGCTTCATTCCTTCGGCTAAGCGATTAACCTCAGACAATTTGATATTGAGTGAGCTAGCGAGTTGCTCTAGAGCTTGACGCGCTTCTGGGCTTCCTTGATCAGCGGCAATTTTATACCACATCAATGCTTCATCAGGCTTAGCCTGACCGAGCAAACCATTTTCTTGGATAAGCCCCAAATTATAAGCTGCTTCCATGATGTTATTATTCGCTGCATTTGTGAAATATTCAGAAGCCTTACGTGGATTATAAGGAACGCCGATGCCTTCAATATACGCTATACCGAGATTATATTGTGCTTCAGGATGGCCTTGATCTGCAGCGATTTTGTACCAATCAAGTGCTTTTGTAATATCAGGTTTAACACCAAGCCCCTGATGATACATCACACCAAGATTATAAGCCGCGTTATCAACGCCACGCGCTGCTGCTTGCTCGAACCAAAAGCGAGCGCGATCATAGTCCTGCTTAACACCAGCATGGCCAGCCGTGTAGATAGCTGCTAAATCATGCTGCGCTTCAGCCACACCTGCAAAAGCTTGCGTTTCAATGTCTTTAATTACATCTTCAAGGCTTGTGTCAGGCTGCATAAGATCGGCAGGCTTGCCAAGTGCTATGTTGTCTCTCAAACCAGCATCGACCATAGACTGCAAGACATTTGGTTTTGTTTTTTCTGCGATCGCTGGTGCATCAACGGGCTCAATTGTATTAAGTGCATGAGCAGCATCATCCATACCCGCATTTAGCACGGCTTGCACCTGATCTTCATCAGCCAAGTCCAATGTGCCTATATCATCATTATAATTCGCTTCACTTGAAGGTTTCATAGACGCTGCGACATCTGGCTGATCAGCCTCTTGCTCGATCTTCCATGACATATCTGTGATATCTTTTTGAGCTTGCAAAGATGCAAGTTCCGCATCGCCTGGCATATCTTGCTGTTGTGATGAGAAAAGACGCGGTGTCGATGCGCTTTCTTCCGCCTGCTCAGAAAGGCCAGTTTTTGGCATTTCGATAGATGGCATATATGAAATTGCAGCAATTAAAGCAGCACATAAAGCAATAGAGGAGCTGGTCAGAATAAAGCTACGACTTGTAAGCACCGCTTTAGTTTTATTCATGTAGGCTGCAACATTAAGCTTTAATGCTTTACGCTTCTTTTTTACTGGCGTGTTGGCTGGAGCAGCATCAACTTGCTGTGCAGCCATAGCAGCGCGCAATGTTTGCGGGTCGATATATTGCTCTTGCTCACCAGGCTGGCCAACAACATTTTGATCTGTGAGCAACACCATCGCTTTGGCATTCAACGAATCGCGTGTCTGTAGCACAGTTTCTTCAATGCGCTCAATCTTGCGCATAAATCTTGCACGCTCTTCTATGGCTTTATCAAGCTTGCGACCAATTTTTGCTTGTTCAGTCGAGGTTATTTCCAGCTTATCATTAAGCGCTTCATAACGTTCTTCACCTGACTTTATTCTTTGTACGAGCTTGTTTGCAATCTCTCCATGCTCGGAGAATCTTTTTGAGTGTTTTTTTTGTGTCTCTTCGAGAAGGCTTTGTTTTTGAATTAGCTGTGCGCCAACTTGGTGATGACGGTTCACATTGCTTTTCAGTTCTTCGAGCTGTTTATCAACCGTTTCTGTTTTGCCTTCAAGGGAGAGCAAAAGACGTCGTGTTTCTTCCATCTCTTTGAGGGCTTCGTTGGCAAGCGCCTCAGCTTTTTCGGCGCCCCCTGATTTAGCTTTTGAGGATTCCAGAACATCCTGCTCTGTTTGGCGCATTTTTTGCTCAAGCTCAATATAGGCGCGCTCAGAGCGATCAGCTTTTGTTTCAAGCTCTTCAATTAGATCACGATAAGCATCAAGCTCTTTACGCATTGAGTTACGCTCGGCTTGTGTTAGCTTTAGGCGCTCATTTAATGCTTTTAGAAGCGTTACTATTTGAACTTGAGTTTGCGAGTCTTGCGCAGGCGCAGGTGTTGAGGCCGTTAAAGGTGCAGGATTATATCTCTGCGCCATACGTGAAGGGTGACGAACCTCTTCATCATTTGCTTGTTCATCGCCACCTGAAAAGAACACACGGCCCTCGGATGTTTGCTTAAAGCCCATCTCGCTTACCCCATTTTACTCATAAATTAAATACTTATGGAATCACCATAAACAATTTTGTAAAATCATGCCATGAAAATAATTTGCCGATATGGAGTCTTCCACAAGATGCTTATATGAATGCTCTATGCTTTTGGAAGACAAAAGAAAACGCTGGTTCCTTTTTCCGGAATGGATTCAATAACCATTTCCCCATCGTGAAGCTGAACGATTTTATGAGCGATTGTCAGCCCAGCGCCGATACCGGAATAATCATCAGGCTGCAACCGTCGAAACATCCTAAAGACCTGCTCCTCCAGCCCTTCAGCAATGCCGATGCCATTATCGCGCACTTCAAATAACCAGCTATCGCCTTGATCTGTTACATACAGACCGACTTTACGCTTAGGCGATTGGGGGTGGTGAAACTTAATGGCGTTATCAAGTAAGCACAGGAAGAGCAATTTCATCTGCTTAGGCTCTGCAAAAACTTTTGGCAATTTATCCGCCTCAAAAGCGGGGCTAAAACGCTCAATCTTTGGCTCTAATTCTGCCAGAACCATTGATAATGTTTCATTGAGATCGAGCAATTCCATCGGGCCGTTGGCGGTGTTGAGCCTAGAGAACGCCAAGAGCGCAGCTTGCATTTCTTCCAACTTATCAAGTGAAAGTCTTAAGAACCCAACATATTCTTTTTCTTCTTGCGTTAAGTTTTGCTCGCGCGCGCCAACCAGCAGGCGGGTAAATTCCTTAACATGACGCAAGGGAGCATTGAGATCATGCGAAACGATATAGGCAAAATCCTCATATTCATGGGCGATGATTTTCGCGCGCTCTTCAGAATCATTATGGGCGAGTGATAATTTCATAGTAACTCCTAGCTTTTGGGTCTTGAGACAACACAGAACCAATAATTTTCTAAAACGCTGGCGACGGCACAGAATTTCTCAAGATTCACAGGTTTTATGATGTAAGAATTTGCGTGCAAATCATAGCTTTGTAGGATGTCTTTTTCGGCAGAAGATGAGGTTAAAATCACAACTGGAATCCTTTTCAAATCCGGGCTTTGCTTCATCTCTGCTAAGACTTGCTTGCCATCTTTTTTAGGTAAATTCACATCCAGCAAGACGATATCCGGCCAATTCGCATCTCCCTTTTCCAAAGCATTTGAGAGCAAATCAAGGCCAGCCTCACCATCTGGCGCGACAGTAACATTTATATCAATATTGGCTTGAGAGAGCGCTTTCTTGGTCAAAAAGACATCGCCAGGATTATCTTCGATTAGGAGCACCTCCATTGTACGCATTTCAGCTTCATCCATTCTTTTCCTCCAATCTTTCGCTTAATTCGTGCTTAGGCACTGTGAAATAAAAGGTTGCGCCATGTCCGTAGATCGATTCAGCCCAAATCTTACCGCCAAAACTTTCTACGATTCTCTTACATATGGTCAGGCCAATACCTGTGCCTTGATATTCAGAAACAGCATTCAAGCGCTTAAAGATAATGAATATTTGATCGAGATATTCATTTTTCATACCGATGCCGTTATCAGCCACGCTAAAAACCCATTCATTTTCACGCTCTAACACCTCAATCGTAATTTCAGGCTCCGCTTCAAGGCGTTGATATTTGATGCCATTACCAATTAGATTTTGCATGAGCCTGCTAAAACGCATTGGGCTAACATGAATCTCTGGCATATCTTCAGGCAGGATGATTTGCGCTTTAGAGCTTTTAATGACTTCTTGAAGGTTCTCTAAGGCGAGTTCTATATATTTTTTGCTTTCTATGCGTTCTGCCGCCGGCCCCTCATAGCCTATGCGCGAATATGAGAGAAGGTCTGCGACCATCATCTGCATGCGGGCGCTGGCATCCATGATAAAACGCAAATATTCCTTCGCGGTATCATCCAACGAGGCTTCATATTCCTCATCAAGAAGCTTTGTAAAACTTGAAACCATGCGTAAGGGCTCTTGCAAATCATGCGATGCAATATAGGCGAAACGCTCTAGCTCTTCGTTTGAGCGCATCAGCTCATTTTGCGTCAGTTGGCGCTGTGTGATGTCTCTCACGATACCGCTAAAGTAGCGGCGTCCATCGAGTTTTACTTCACTCACAGAGAGGTCCAACGGGAAAATTTCACCGCCCTTACGCAGCCCTTGCACTTCACGGCCAATCCCGATAATTTTTCTTTTACCAGTATTTTTGTAATTATTCAGATAACCATCATGCTCGGCTTGATATGGCATTGGCATAAGAAGCTTGATATTTTTACCGATCACTTCTTTAGCACTATAACCAAACATCTCCTCGCATGCCTTATTATAGCTCTGCACAGTGCCATTTTCATCGATCGTAATCATGCCATCGACGGTATTATCGACAATCGCTTGCAGCTTTGAGTGTGCTTCGCCTTCAGCTTGGCGCGCTTCATTTAAACGCTGCATCATTGATGAATAAGCCTCAGCCAGCTCACCGATTTCGTTTTTAATGCGTGTTGGCAGGTTTTGAATCTCTCCGCCTTTAGAGGCTTTAATCGCCGCGATAAATTCTATTAATGGCTTCAGCAGAAACCGAGAGCAGAATAAAGATAAAGCGATCGCCGCACTTAATAGGGATATGATTAACCAATTTGCTTTATGCTGCGTTTCTTTAACGTGCTCATTGAGTGTGTCGAGAGAACGCAGCAAAGCTATAATCAAAAATCGCTCTGGATGCGCATCATCATAATTAAAATGAATATGCTGTATAAAATACTCCTTGCCACCAACGATTTTCTTAAGTTCGTGCTCGTTATGGTTATGAGACTGAATGAGGGATTGCACCATATTGAAATAAGGTGTTCTCTCTATATGCGTTCTATATTCAAAGGCAATTTTCTCTATTGAAGGGTCATAGTAGATGTAATCACCCCCATCATTTATGATAAAAACGTTACCACTTAGATCCTGCATCTCTATTATTTCTTTTAAGATAGAGGCATAGCTGGCATTGATAATGATAAAGCCAAAAATTTCTTCGCCATCATAGACTGGGATTATAGAGCGTATAACCGGTAGATAGGGTTTTTGAACTTTTCCGTTTTCTCTATTTAAATTAATTGGAGAGAAAAAAACCTCTCCTTTTGCAAGTGAAAGTGCTTCTTGGAAATACGGCTCACCCGCTTTTTCTTGCAGTTTATCTTCAGGGACTGTTTCTATATATGATCCGTAATTATTAATGCGTACGAGTTCTTTACCGTTATTGGCAATGCCTACATAGCGGACCTGAACATAGCTGCTTTTACCCTCCTCTACTGAACGGAATATAGCTTGTAGCCTTTTTTTCCATTGTTCCAAAGTCGAGCCATCTAAAGGATCAATGCCCTTATTTTTGGAGGCACGAATGATTCCTTGAATAGGTGGGGTTTTTGCCAAAAATCTTACGTCTTTTTCTAGATCGGAAAAGAGATATCTTAAAGGCGGGATAAAGCCATTCGCTTGCGCTTGCAGCTCCTGCATTTGTATCTCTTTTGAGATTGCACTTAAATCTTTCACATAGAAAATACTCATGCTTAATACGCATACAAAGACAACCAATGTGACCAGTGCTGTGATCTGGCTGATCATTGAGCAAAAAATGCCTCTTGTGAGTGCATGCGCCTTCTGCATCAAAAATAATCCTCATGGAGGTTTTGCTGTACGATGTTGCAGAAATCTTCGCCTTGAATTTGTGATTTCAAGACAACATTATTTGCGCCGAGCTTGAGCGCCTCACTGACTGCGACATTGCTGCCTAGACCAGTAATCACAATGATAGGAATTTTCTGGTCATATTGACGAATGCGTTTGACTGTTTTTGCTCCAAAGCCATCGGGCAGGTTTAAGTCCAGTAAGATCAAATCAAAATTTTGCTTTTTATGCGCGTTATAAGCTTGGGCAATGGAGGTCGCTGACTCGAGATTGTGGTGAGGTAGAATATCTTCAAGCCTTTTGCGAATAAGGAATTGATCAACTTGGTCATCCTCAACCAATAAAACCTTAACTTGTTGTGAAGATTTATTCTGCTTCTCAAGCAACATGATGACCCCTCATTTTCAAGCATGCATTTACTCAACTCTGGGTACATTACACCAAACTTTGTAAAGCTCACTATCAATGGATTTAAATAATACGATTGTATTTATTTCGCCTGAGATTGGCCTATTTATCAGTTGCGCTGCCAAGGGGCTGTATATTAGAATAATGTATAAATTTTTTCCTGCGTCTTTTCTGCAAAATTGCTACTCTCATATTCGGATACAACATGCCTCAAGCACAAACAGATCAACTTTTTTCCCTTAGCGTTCAAGAAGAGGAGACACTTTTAAAGTTTTCGAAAAAGTTACATTTACGCCGTCTATTAGATAGCTTTTATGATTTTTATACCGTGCAATCTGAAACAGCGCCTTTCTTTGCCGATCACAGTGCAGCGGATATTGAAGGGCTAAAGGATAAACAAGAAGAGCATTGGCATAAGCTTCTTAATAAGGAGAGTAGAGATACTGCGCTTAAACATGCGCAAGAGATTGGTCATATACATGCTCTAAGAGGCATTACACCGCGTTTATACCTGGCTGGTTACAGTCTCGTTTACCAAGAGCTTATGGAGCAAGCTTATAAAAGCCTCAATTTTGTCGGCTCCACAAAACGTAAAGCCCTAATCGGCGCTATCAGTAAACTCCTTATGAGTGACATCACATTTTCTTTAACATCATATATTGAAAAGAATGATGAGACACTCACTAGCCATAGTAAGAATGATCTTGCTTTTCATGTCGTCGATGATGCTATTAAAGCGTCGATGACAATGAACCATTTATTCGTTGACAATATGAAACTCAGTCAGCTTGCTATTGATGTTGATCAACAGGTTAATTCAATCTCTGCAGCTATTGAGGAGATGAGTGCTACGGTTGCAACCATTAATGATAATACAGAGCATGCATTAGAATCTGCAGAGCAGACACAGAATAGTGCACAACAGGGTTTTCAAGTTTCTGAAAAAGCTATGCTCACTATGAATGACATCCACGATGCTGTTCAAGATACAACGAGTAAGGCTCACAGCTTATCGGAATCCTCTAAGCAAATCGAAGGCATCATCACCAAAATCCAAGATATTGCAGAGCAAACAAATTTGTTGGCACTTAACGCCACTATCGAGGCCGCACGTGCTGGTGAAGCTGGTAAAGGTTTTGCGGTTGTTGCGAATGAGGTGAAAAACCTTTCCAATGAAACCAGCCAAGCTACACAAGAAATTTCTACAATTATAGGCGGTTTTGTTGAATCAATTCAAAATATCGTCGCTTCTATGGAGCATGTTTCAGAATCAGTTATTACGGGACAACAGGTCAGTGAAGATGTTAAAAACCGTATGGAAGAAATTAGAAATCATGCCAATGATGTTTCCCAGCGCATGGGCTCAATCTCAGTCGCCTTGGATGAACAGAACCAAGCCTCTCGGGAAATTTCTGGCTCCTCACATCACATCTTGAACAACTCGAATAAAAACAAAGAGTTAAGCACTGTAAATGCTAAGTTAAGCCGCGATTCCAGCGAAACAATTGCAAACCTTATAACAAATATTGCCCATTCTGTAGAGCAGGATTCAAGCATGATTATTAAGCTTGCTAAGTCTGATCACCTCGTGTGGCGCCGAAAGATTTCTGATGCCATCATGAACCAAAAAACACTCGATCAAGCCTTACTCAATGATCATACTAAATGCCGATTAGGTCAGTGGTATTATGCGATTGGTCAAAGTGATTTTGGAGAGCATGAGGCCTTCAGAAAGCTAGAAGAGCCGCATGCGCGCATTCACGCTTTGGGCAAAAAAGCGTACGAGCTCTATCAAAATAAACAATATGAACAGGCTCTTGCTACCTTAGATGATGTTGAGGCCGCCTCACATGAAGTTATAGAGCTCTTGAACATTCTTGATAAGGATGCGCAGGCGCAGGCACATTCACAAGCATAATCTATTGAAGCTAAGCCCTTATTGTTCTTTCAAAAGATCTGTAAAGAGATTTTCGTATTTAAATCTATAGATGTTATCTGGCTTGCCTACGGTTTCGTGGATGGCTGAACCGCCCATAAAGTCATAATCTGCACATACAGAAGATGTGGTTACACTTAAAGATGCGACATCAAGTAAGAAAATTTTACTGATCAAAGACCCTTTGGCTTTTTGAGAGAACCCCTCAAGCATATTCATAAGCTGCTTTTCGCCACCCTTTACTTTTTTGACACGTACGCCGATTGCATCAAAGCGGCAATCTCTGATTTTTGTGAACTCAATATCATTGGAGAGCGGGACTTGTGCAAAAATATGCATACAATGGCTTCTTAAAGAGCCAGTGAATTTCATCACATTGTCTTTATGGATTTTACCTGGCAAATCCAAAACAAGGAAAACGAGGCTTTTCTTATGCTCTTGTGGTATTTGCTGACAGGCGAGGAGATATTTTTCTAAATTATCTGTACGGTACAATGTATCGTAATGAACTGGGCACGCCACAAAGATACGGCGATCTTCTTCATGAATTTTTTCAAGCTCTAAAGCAACCTTATTTAGAATATATATATCAATTTTAGCTTTTTCGGATGGGCTACTTCCCCAAAATGCTTTTTCATGCGAATCCAGTGGATTAGCGCCCGGCATTTGTTCATCTAAAGCCAGCGCTAAATAGGTTGTTAGGATATTTCTTTTTACATCCCATAAGGGGACATAGTGAAACTTCAACTTATCAAGTGGCGTTCTACGCGGCTCTTCGGGCTTTTCTTCTTTTTTGCGATTAGATTCATAAGGGTCAATGTCAATTGTTGGGGCGAGACTGGAGATATTGAGATCACTCTTGCGCTCCTGCTGGGCTTTTTGCTCACGCGTGATGTCAATTTCACCAGAGACTTTATGCATTGTCTTCGGCAGTGTTTCGACTGGTTTGATTCTACTGGTTTTAATAGGTGCTACAGATTCTTCAATATCTAAGTTTTGCAACTCTTTCTCTTCATGTGCGAAGAGCTTTCTTTTAATTTCTTCAGCAATCAAACGTGATTTTATCTGTGCTTCTTCAGGTGAGGCTTCAGCATAAATAATGACATATGTATCATCATGGTAGCGAATGAACAGATCATTCGGCATCATGTATTTTTCAATGGCCTCTTCGACTGTCAGATAGACAATCTGTTGCAGTCCTCTCCATTTCTTACCCAAATTTCTTTTAACTTTCGCAAGGCCTATGACTTGTAATTTTCCAGCCGCGATTAGATCCTTTTGCTCAAAGAGGCTCTCGCATAAAACCTCAAGGCGTCTTTGCTTTTCCGGAGAATAGTACACAGGCTGGCGTACATGCATTTTAGGCCTGCGGCTTACTTTTTTCTCAGCGGAGCCAAATGCACTAGATATGACTTTACTGCATGTGCCAATAATTTTCTTAAATGGACTCAGAGATAACGGCATACAGGTTTTATCCTATCAAAGCTTTGATTTTATCTTCGATATCATTGGGCTTAAAAGGCTTCATCATAATCTCATTTGCGCCGACATTTTTAGCCATATCCAAAAAGCTCATATTTTTTGTGCCGCCACCGCCAGACATCGCAATGATCTTGATGTCCTTATTGATAGAGCGCAGCTCAATAATCGTTTCAATACCTTCTTTGTCAGGCATGAGAATATCCGTAATTACAAGATCAGGATTTTCTGTCTTTGCCTTCTCAACGCCTTGCGTTCCATTGACAGCCTCAACAACTTCATAGCCAAGTTTTTTAAGGATTGTCGACACCATTCCGCGAATGAGATCATCATCATCAACTACTAAAATTTTACTCACTGATACACCTCCTTATGTAGAATATCTTTAACTTGCAAATATGCTTGCTCTATATCACCGCAAATATGCTCCCGCTCTTGCTTAGAGACATCACCCATTTGCTGTGCTTGCGCACATAAGCCATGGAGCTGATGGGCACCCATCATACCAGCACTGCCTTTCATTTGATGCGCTATTTCAACCCAAGCTTGATTATATCCACTTAAACACTCACTTTTTAGAGCTTTAATTGATTTATCTCCATTCTGAATGAAGATATCGCAAAATACGCGTTTCTCTTCTTTGGTATCGGCGTAATCATCAAGGGACGTAAAATCCATTACAGGCTTATCTGAAGTATCTGCATCCCCTCCAGTATCATCTTTAACTTCTACCGCCTCGTCATGTTCAAAACTAATCCATTTGGATAAGACGCTCTCGAATATACTCGCATCAATAGGCTTGCTAATATATTCATTCATTCCTGCCTCGATACATTTCTCCTTAGTCCCAACCATAGCATCAGCAGTCATCGCAATGATTGGAATACGTATACCCGCTTCATACTCATATTCTCTAATGGCCGAAGTTGCCTGATATCCGTTCATTTCAGGCATATGGCAATCCATTAGGATCATGTCGAAATCTTGCGCTTTGTAGGCATCAACGGCTTTCGCACCATCTTCTACTATGGTGTATTGCTCAAAGCCCATACGTTTCATTAACTTCTTAATAAAGACCACATTGAGCTCATGATCTTCTGCAATCAGAACACGCGCTTCTCGCGCTGGTATTTTTCTCACTGTGTTTTCCTGATTTGTTATCTTAGCCCCATTCTCTTCATTATAGCCCTTTTGCTCTTCGATTTCATGCGTTACTTCAAACGGGATTTTAAACCAGAAGGTAGAGCCTTTATCCAGAGCACTTTCAACGCCTATACGCCCGCCCATCATTTCGACAAGATCTCTTGTGATCGCCAGACCTAAACCTGTACCGCCATATTTTCTAGTTGTGGTTTCATCGGCTTGCGTAAATTTATCAAAAACCAGATCCAACTTATCTTCGGCAATACCAATTCCTGTATCTTTCACGGCACAATGTATTTCAACGACGTCGCCAGACTTGATGATATTATGCTCTTTGCTGGTATCATCATGAGCAGTATCACTTAATAAAGTTACATTGATCGAGATTTTAATATAGCCAGAGCTGGTATATTTCACAGCATTACTGACTAAATTGGTAATGATACGACCTATCCTTAGAGGATCACCGATTAAGTAAGGCACTGGTTTTGATAAGTATTCAATATTTAAGCTTACGCCTTTTGAGCTCGCCATCGGTGCTAAAGCATTATAGATATTGGAAATAATTGTCGTTAAATCAAAACCTATTTCCTCTAACACTAAACTATCAGCTTCTATTTTTGAGATATCCAAAATATCATTAACGATACCAAGTAAAGAATCTGCAGAATGATGTATGGTTTGCGCCATATCTTGCTCATCCGTTGTTTTTAAATCTTCACTCAACATAGTCGAAAGGCCGATGATACTATTTAGAGGTGTTCTTAGCTCATGAGACATATTCGCGAGAAACTCGCTTTTAGCTTCAGAGGCTTTGGCTGCACGCTCAATGGCCATGCGTAGCTCTCTATTATGCATCTCCATAATATTTTTCTGTGCGGCGATAGCATCTCTCATAACGGAAAATGAAGATGTGAGCCTGCCGATTTCATCATCCCCTACTTCAGGAAGTTTTAAAGGTTTGGTGCTTGCGCCGACCTCATCAGTTGTGAATTGCTCAGCCGCTTTTGTTAATTGCTGAGCGGGACCAATAACAAAAATTTGAATAAAAATGACTGTCAAAATGATAAATACCGATAGAGAAATCACAAGCATCCAAAACAACGCTTTATCTTGTTCAATTATTGCATCCCTAAGCGTTGTAAAATCGTAATAAAGCGTAATTGAGCCGATATTGCTTTCATGCATTCTTATATCAGTCGAAATCGCTTTAATATTTTCTTGCGCCTTGTACGCATTACTCTCGGTAGAGAGATATAAAGCATGCCCATCAGCACTCATAACCTCAATAGCTTGCCATGCTTGCTTTTCTCTTAAAATTGTATCGAGCGTTCGTTTTAACTCATCCTGATTTTGACTTTCAACGTAAGGCCCGATTTGCAATTGAACGACCTTCAATGTATCGCTCAACAAATTAAGGGATTTATTGGTCGAAAATTCAATAGATTTAGGTATCCAGAAAAAATAGAAATATACACCTATGATGCTCATAACGATAATGAGAGGTATAAAAATCTTAGACTTTAATCCGTACATCGTAAGGCCTTTAATTACAGCATTTAAACATTGAGTAATCGCACTTATCATGCTCTTACATCGTTTCTAGTTTAGCCTTACTTGCTTAGATTTTTGGCATTTACCATGCCTTATTAATCATATGCCCTGTTCTGTGCAGGTATATCTAATAATAAAATATAAAGTTTTATAAGTATTTAATATACCCCAGATTTGGTGCAGCGCAGCTTATTTTTTATATGGCTTGTTTTACTTTTTCAATTTCAAAGGCTCTTTTCAACATCCCCCTCAAAAAAGGCTTACGATAGTATGCTTTACGCGCAAATTTGAATTTCTATTTTTTTGACACCATGGGCTGGCTTTTAAAAACTTTGCTTTTTTTAAACAAAGCTGATAAAACGCCCTCACTTTCGTAAGAATAATACGAACGTCGGTCGCGGACCTACCCGGCGTAAATGAAAACAAGGTGATAAAATGAGCACATTAGTTGTATGTTCCGGCGGACTGGATTCCGTTACTCTAGCCTATAAGATAGCCAAAGAGGGCGCTCTTGGCGGGCTGATTTCTTTTGATTATGGACAGCGTCACAAAAAAGAGCTTGGCTTTGCTGCGCACTGTGCAGAGACACTTAGCGTTCCTCATAAACTCGTAGATTTATCAATTTTAGGTACGCTTTTAAGTGGCTCAGCGCTGACCGATGATATTGATGTACCGGATGGGCATTATGCTCAAGATACAATGAAAATTACCGTCGTTCCAAACCGCAACGCGATTATGCTAACCATTGCTTATGGTGCGGCAGCTGCGATGGGGCTTAGCCGTGTAGCGACAGCGGTTCATGGCGGGGATCACTTTATCTATCCTGATTGCCGCCCTGCCTTTATTGATGCGTTTGCCAAGATGCAGAATTATGCGCTGGAAGATGTGGCTGATATTTCACTCTACACACCGTTTTTAGAGAAAAGCAAAGCCGACATCGCCGCCGAGGGTGCAGCTTTGAACGTTCCGTTTGCGCAAACCTGGTCATGCTATAAAGGCGGTGAAAGCCATTGCGGGCGATGCGGAACATGCGTTGAGCGGCGTGAAGCTTTTGCGATCGCAGGTGTAGAAGACCCAACACTTTATGAAGATAGCACTTATTGGGAGCACGCTATCAAGGAGCATGCGCAAAATGTATAGAATTTCAAAAGAATATCATTTCTCATCTTCACATCAGTTACCTCATTTGCCCGAAAACCATAAATGCCACCATCTTCACGGGCATAATTATGTTGCGATTGTGATTTTGGAGAGTGAAACACTTAATGAAGATGGCTTTGTTAGAGACTATCACGAGCTTGATGCCCTTAAAACTTACATTGATGATAAGTTGGATCACAAGCATCTCAATGATGTGCTTGGTGATGATTGCGTTACAGCCGAGCAGATTGCTAAGCATCTTTATGATTGGGCGCATGCGCGCTGGCCAGAAGTCGCGGCTGTACAGATTAAAGAAACGCCAAAAACAACGGCGGAGTATCGAGGTTCATAATGAGCGAAAGCAGCATCCGTATTTCCGAAATTTTTGGCCCGACTATTCAAGGTGAAGGCCCGCTCATAGGCCGCCCGACTGTGTTCGTACGTACAGGCGGATGTGATTATCGCTGCAGCTGGTGCGATACTTTGCATGCGGTGGAGAGCGAATATCGCCAAGAGTGGACAGAAATGAGTGCAGCCGAAATCATGGATGAGGTTCAGCGCCTTTCGAACAACACACCTATGATGATCACATTATCCGGAGGTAATCCGGCAATTCAGCCTATGGAAGAGCTGATCAAGCTGGGCAAAGAGCTAGGCTATGAGTTTGCGATGGAAACGCAAGGCTCCGTTTCGAAAAAATGGATGCAGCAGCTAGATGTGCTGATCTTAAGCCCGAAGCCGCCATCAAGTAAAATGGATACGGACTGGATCGCGTTTTACCAAACTTTACAAATGGCAGGTTTTGAAAAAGCGTACGGACCAGATATCGCGCTTAAATTCGTTGTTTTTGATGAAGATGATTACAAATATGCACGTGAGGCCTCAGCGCGTCACCCGCATTTCCCTGTCTATCTTCAGCCTGGAAATCATAAAGTCGAAGGTGCACCGGATATAAGCGGTTTAATGGAGCGCATGCGCTGGATTATCGAGCGCGCGGCAAATGATAATTGGAATGATGTTACTATCCTACCACAATTACATGTCCTGATTTGGGGCAATGAAAAGGGAGTTTAATATGAGCAAGAGCATTTATGAAGACCTTACGCAGCTAGGCAGCAAGACGCCTCTTCCGAATTCACCAGAAGAAGCGGAGTTGGAGCGTGTGCCTAATCCGAAGAAAGATATGGAATATTGCGTACGCTTTAGCGCGCCTGAATTCACATCTTTATGCCCGCTCACCGGCGCGCCGGATTTTGCGCATATAGTGATTGATTATGTGCCGGGTGAATATCTGGTTGAGAGCAAATCTTTAAAGCTGTTCCTTGGCTCATTTAGAAATCACGGCGCGTTTCATGAAGATTGCACACTAGAAATCGCCAAGCGCATTATGGAGATTACTGAAGCTAAATGGCTGCGTATTGGTGGTTATTGGTATCCGCGCGGCGGTATTCCGATTGATGTCTTTTATCAAAGCGGTGAGCCACCGAAAGGCGTATGGATCCCAGAAGCTGGCGTGCAAAATTATCGCGGGCGAGGATAAGGGTTAGATTTATGAATACAATTGTATATGGGATCAAAAATTGCGACACGATGAAAAAAACTTTCAAGTGGCTTGATGAGCATGAAATTGAATATAGTTTTCATGACTATAAAAAGAGCGGCGTGGATCTCGATATCCTTAAACACGCTATTCACGATCACAGCTGGGAAGACGTGATTAATCGTCGCGGGACAAGCTGGCGAAAGCTTGATGATACGACAAAAGCCAATATGAACGCAGAAAAAGCCCTTATCGCTGCACAGGAAAATCCATCTCTGATAAAACGCCCTTTACTCGTACATAATGCTCAGAGCTATTTGGGTTTTAAAGCCGATCAATATAGTAAAATTTTCAGCAAATAATCTCGCTTAGAAGCCACCATATCTTGAGCGACATTGAACAAAATATTCGACTTTTGGTTGGCATTTCTTATCATTTATATTACAATTAACTTAAGTATGTTTTAATCAGACAGGGAATTAAAATCATGTCTTACTCTGCACATGTGTGGTGCTTAAGCCTAATCAGCACTATTTTTGTCCTCATTTCACCTCCTAGCTATGCGGATCAAGTCAGAAATATTTACCGCGTTGAGCATTATGCCCCGGAAAAAATCACAACAAACGATGAGGCCATCGCAGCCCTTAACAAATATCATCAGAAAATCAGCGATATTTTGAAGAATGAACATCTTACTGGTAGTGAATTAGAACGCATTCATAAATATAGCTACACACTAGAAGCCGCAGCTTTAAAGCTTAAAATCAGTGAACTTATAGATGCTAGCATAAGTAAAAACCTCAATGAGCAAATCGAAACGATACATATATCATCGGAAAAGCACGACGATCTTACTGTACGCTCCGCCTTTGAAGAATATGATGCGATTATAAAAGAGATAAATGCGACGCAAGGCACACAGGCGTATAGTGACGCGGCACAATAAGCGCTTTTATTGCGAGTTCCACCACAGATAAAAGAGGGGAATCCAAATAAATGTTGTGGTGATTGTCCCTTTAACAGTCTGATAGCATATCCATAGTAAAAAAGCCTGTTTACTGGGCTTTTTGAACTTTTTAAATCGCTTAAAAAAACTCTTTTTTTCTGCCTGTTCCATTTGCTACTCGCTGTTTGAGAGTGCCTTTATGCTAAACTCATTGATCTGTGTCAATTCATTCTCGAAGATTTCCTAGCATGATAATAGCATAACATATGCGAGGCTTTATGACAGCAAGTGAGGAGTTGTATCATCTATTTTGTGAATATGTTGAGGTCTATAATAAGGCTCTCGATAAAAATCAGCAACGCTTCCCTTTTAAGCAAATATTCCAGTCCGCCCATACGCATGATAGCGGCAAAGTCATAGCCGTACATATTATTAATAAATCAAATCAGATTAAGAACTATGCTGTGAGCTTAAAAAATGGGCATATTGTGAGCTGTCCTATCGATATTTCGCGCTTTATGAGCAATCAGCGCCATTGGGATATCGAGCTTCATAAAATCAAAAATGTGATCAAACAGCGTGATGCTTATATAAATAATCCGGCGAAACTAGATTGGGAATGGATGTATGATAATAATAGCAGCAGGCATTAAAACTGCTTACTCTAAACCTGATTACTCTGGTGCTTCCGGAGGCAAAAGGTCTTTGCAGGGAAATTCCGAAGAACAGGCAGCACAAGAAAAATTTACGAGCTGATCAAGTGATTGCAGCTCAATCGTGGCGCCTTTAACTTTCATACCCGTCGCATCGCGCAATTTAGCAAGCGCTCTCGAAAAAGTTTCTGGCTGCATTCCCAAACGGGAAGCGACAAGGGTTTTATCATAAGGCAAGTGTATTGAGACTGGCCCAGCTTCCTCTTGGTCCGCCAATCTCAACAGAAAGCAGCCGATACGCTGCGGTGCATTTTGGATGGAGCGATGTTCAATTTCGCGATCTTGCTGACGTCGATAGCGCGCCATTGAGCTCAGCATGCTATAAGCCATCTTATTATTGTCTTCTATTTCTTTACGAAGAATACTTATAGGCATTGAGACCAGCGTTGTCGGCTCTACGACCTCGGCGCTGTATGGATAGGCTTGGTCCTCAAAAATAGAGGTTTCACCAAAGATTTGGCCGGCCGGCAATATATCGACGACGGCCTGCGCTCCATCGAGCGTCTCTCTAAAAAGCTTTATCCATCCTGATTTTATGAAATAGAAACGTTGAGCATCATCGCCGTGAATGAAGATGATTTTACCTTTTTCGTATTTTTGCTCCTGCGCTTGCGCCGCCAAAGAATCAAAAAAAGATTTATCACAATTCTTGAATAAAGATATTTCATGTATGTCTTTATCTTCTAAATTATGTGCGGGTGTTTTCATCATACAACTCTATACTCGTTTAATGAGTATCTACCCTATAAAAATGACTCTGGTCAAGGCGTTAGCGATAGGTTATTAGTAGAAAATGCAACTTATGCATAGGCATATAATGAATATTCAATACGAAACAGTATGAGATAAAATATATAGACATGTATCTTGCGCAGTGCCTTCACGACATCACAACCTCATATGGGTTATATATCAGCATGCTTTTAGCTGGGCTTGTTGGTGGCTTTACGCATTGCGCCGGCATGTGCTCTCCGTTTGTTTTGGCGCAAAGCGCGCATTCAAAAAGTTTTGAAATCAGATCCTTAAAATCCATAAGCTCTTCCATGCTCATCCCCTATCATCTCGGCCGTATGAGCACATATGTCATCATGGCGATGTTATTAAGTAGCCTGATCAATATTGCTTTCATATATTCTGATTTAAGAGTGCTCGTGGTCGCGCCGTTATTGATGCTGGCCGGTACTATCTTTTTCGTGACAGCCTTCCCTTCTTTACGCGCCCTCTCTCCTTGGGCAGCGCAATTGAGATTTTCTGCGCCTTACAGCTTTATTAGCCAGCACTATCAAAAATTTAGTGCAAATGATAATTTTATGGCTCGTTATTTTTTAGGTATTTTGTTAGGATTTATGCCTTGCGGTTTAGTCATTTCTGCGCTATTGGCTTCCGCTAGTGCAACTTCTGTTTTTCAGGCTGCAATTTCAATGAGTTTATTTACAATTGGCACTATGCCCGCACTCATTTTGATTGCACTGGGAGGACAAGGTTTAAAATATAAATTCCCGCTCGCTTTTGCGCGATTGTCAAAAGGGGCTATGGTAGTAAGTGGTTTATGGCTCTTTACGCTGGCAGGCGTAATGATGTTTGAATAACGGTTATTAAAAAAGGAAAATGACATGAGTACATCCTCAGCAGTCGAAACACCGCATAATTATAATTATGATGTAGTTAAACTCTTCACGATCGCCGCAGTTTTCTGGGGCATTGTAGGATTTAGCGCAGGCATCCTGATTGCAACGCAGCTTGTTTTTCCTGATTTAAATATCGAGCCTTATCTTAACTTTGGTCGTCTGCGCCCACTTCACACTTCTGCGGTGATCTTTGCTTTTGGTGGTAACGCGCTTTTTGCAACGAGCTACTATGTTGTACAACGTACATGTGGCGTTCGCTTATGGAGTGATAAGCTGGCGATGTTCACATTCTGGGGCTATCAGCTCTTTATTGTGATCGCAGCTCTTGGCTATGTTACAGGTGTTACGCAAGCTAAAGAATATGCAGAACCTGAGTGGTATGCTGATTTGTGGCTTACCGTCGTATGGGTTGCTTATTTCATTGTCTTTGCAATGACATGTATGAAACGTAAAGAATCCCACCTTTATGTTGCGAACTGGTTCTACCTTGCTTTCATTATCACAGTGGCAATTCTTCACATAGGGAACAATATTTCTATCCCTGTAGATATCCGCTATGACAAGAGTTACTCTCTTTTCTCTGGTGTTCAGAGCGCTATGATCCAGTGGTGGTATGGTCACAATGCTGTTGGTTTCTTCCTTACAGCGGGCTTCCTTGGCATGATGTATTACTTCGTACCTAAGCAAGCGCAGCGTCCGGTTTATTCCTATCGCTTGTCGATTGTTCACTTCTGGTCTTTGATCTTCATTTACATTTGGGCGGGTCCTCACCACCTTCACTATACTGCGCTTCCTGATTGGGCACAGACACTTGGCATGACCTTCTCTATCATGTTGTGGATGCCTTCATGGGGCGGTATGATTAACGGTGTAATGACGCTCTCAGGTGCATGGCATAAGCTACGCCAAGACCCGATCTTACAATTCCTCATCATTGCTTTGGCTTTCTATGGAATGTCGACTTTTGAAGGGCCTTTAATGGCGATCCGTGCAGTGAACTCATTGNCACACTATACTGACTGGACAATCGGTCACGTTCACTCTGGTGCATTGGGATGGGTTGGCTTTATCTCATTCGGCGCTCTTTATTATATGGTGCCTCGCCTATGGGGTCGTGAGAAACTCTACTCAACGAAGCTTGTGAGCCTTCACCTTTGGATTGCGACAATTGGTATTGTTTTCTACATTACTGCAATGTGGGTTTCAGGTATCATGCAAGGCCTAATGTGGAGAACATATAATGATCTTGGTTTCTTGGAATACTCATTTGTTGAAACTGTTATGGCTATGAAACCTTTCTATGCGATCCGTGCATTAGGTGGAGTGCTTTACCTCACAGGTGCTTTGATCATGGCTTACAATTTCTGGAAGACCATTCGTGGTGATGTAAACGAAAAAGAATATAATGCACAACTTCAAGGAGCAGCGGCATGAGCTGGAACAAACACGAAAAACTTGAGAAAAACTCGCCCCTTCTTTTAATCTGTATCGTCATTACGGTTTTGATTGGTGGTGCTGTCGAGATTTTACCCCTGTTTAGACAAGAGACAGTGATTGAGCCTGTTGAAGGTGTTCGTCCCTACACGCCTTTAGAGCTTGCAGGTTATAACATCTATCTTCGTGAANGCTGCTATAACTGTCACTCTCAGCAAATTCGCCCACTTCGCGATGAGGTTGCGCGTTATGGTCACTACTCATTGGCTGCTGAAAGTATGTATGACCACCCATTCCAGTGGGGTTCTAANCGTACAGGTCCTGACCTTGCGCGTGTTGGTGGTAAATATTCTGATGATTGGCATGTTGCTCACCTTATAGAGCCGCGTGATGTTGTGCCTGAATCTATTATGCCTTCATACTCATTCCTAATGCATAATGGCGCAAAATTACACGACCTAGATTTACACATGAAAACACTACGCATGGCCGGCGTTCCATATAGCGATGAAATGATTGCATGGGCCGAAAAAGATGCGATTGCACAAGCAACTGGTGAAGCACGTACAGATATTGGCGGCCTTACAAGTCGTTATGGTGAAGATGTGAATGCTCGTAACTTTGACGGTCAAGCACATCTTATCTCTGAAATGGATGCTTTAGTGGCTTACCTACAGGTTTTAGGCACTATGGTTGACTTTAGCAGTGCAGAGGTTGTTGAAGGGGAAGAGTAATGAAGGAGTTTTTTGCCGACGCTGATGCGGGGTTATATGGCCTTCTTTTCTTTTTCGCTTTTTTCTGCGTCGTTTTGTTATGGACGTTTAGGCCAGGCGCAAAAAAACAATATGAAGATCAAGGAAATATTCCACTCAAGGAGACTGAAGAATGAGTGAAGATGAGCACAAAAAAGAAATAGATGAGATTTCTGGCGTAGAAACAACTGGTCACAGTTGGGACGGCTTACAGGAATTGAACAACCCTCTTCCGCGCTGGTGGGTGTGGGTATGGCTTGTCACTATTGTCTGGTCACTGTGGTATTTTGTGATCTACCCTTCATGGCCTGCGCCTGGTGGTAACTTACCTGGTATTAGCGGCTACACTATGCAAAAAGAGCTCGCGGAGAACCAAGCACTTATCCAAGAGCGTCAAGCTGCTTATTTATCACGTTTTGAAGATGCCTCTTTTGGTGAAATCTTGAATGATGAAGAGCTATATGCTTTTGCTATGGCTGGTGGTGAAGCGACATTTAAAGATAACTGTGCGACATGTCACGGCAGTGGCGGTAGTGGCGCAAAAGGCTTCCCTAACCTCAATGATGATGACTGGCTATGGGGCGGTAAGCTTACTGATATTCAGCAAACATTACGCTATGGTATTCGCTCTGGCGATCCGGATGCTCGTGTTTCTCAGATGCCTTCATTTGGGAAAGATGGATTATTATCAACTAAGGAAATCAACCATGTTGTTGATTATGTTTTAAGTCTTTCAAACCCAGATGAGGACTCCGCACATCATGCGGCTGGTGCCAAAATCTTTAAAGAGCAGTGTGCCACATGTCACGGCCCTGATGCGAAGGGTATGCATGAGTTTGGCGCGCCTAACCTGACAGATTCTATCTGGCTATATGGTGGTGATCGCTCGACTGTTTATGAGACTATTTATTATGCACGTGCAGGTGTTATGCCGGCATGGAAAGAGCGATTGGGTGAAAACACAATCAAGCAACTCAGTGTTTATCTGCACCAACTGGGCGGTGGTGAAGATGAAATGGCCAATGGTGGTTCAACAATGCAAAACTCAGCGCCTGTAGAAGACGCAGCTCAAATAGAGGAGATGTCTTATAATGAGCAAGGATCAAACGAAGGGGCAAACCAGCCAACCGAACATTAAGGATGGCGTATCATCACAAGGTGGAGCACCGTCCAATCGCTCCCCTATTCCAGAGGATCATCAAGAAGCTGTAAATCATGCTGGTCCTTTAAGGTATTTTGCGAAGCAAATTAAAGTCTTTCCTAGGCGCGTATGGGGTAAATACCGCAAGATCAAATGGCTGGTTATGGCCGTTACTCTTGGTATTTACTATCTCGCGCCTTTCTTACGTTGGAACCGTGGTGAGCATGCGCCGAATCAGGCCATCCTCATTGATCTCTATGGGCCACGCGCATATTTCTTTGGCATTGAAATTTGGCCGCAAGAAGTTTTCATTCTCACAGGCATTCTTATTCTGGCCGCGATTGCGTTGTTTTTCGTTACCTCGATGTTCGGACGCGTTTGGTGTGGCTATACCTGTCCGCAAACAGTTTGGACGGATCTATTTGTCTGGGTCGAGCGCTTTATTCAAGGTGACCGTAACGCCCGTAAGAAGCTTTATGATGCGCCATGGAGTTTGACTAAAATTTGGAAAATTGGTCTGACGCATTTTCTATGGATTGTCATCGGCGTTTTCACTGGTGGGGCGTTTGTTCTTTATTTTAATGACGCGCCAACATTGATCCAAGATATTATCCACCTGGATGCCTCGCCTACTATATGGGGTTTTATAGGGAGCTTAACGCTTTCAACCTATATCATGGCAGGTTTTGCTAGAGAGCAGGTTTGTACTTATATGTGTCCTTATGCGCGTTTCCAATCAGCGATGTTTGATAAAGACACACTTATTATCAGCTATGATGAGAAACGCGGCGAGCCGCGTGGTAAGCACAAAAAAGGGACTGAATGGGGTGAGACGGGTCATTGTATTGACTGTACAGCCTGTGTTCAGGTTTGTCCGGTGGGCATTGATATCCGTGATGGCCTACAGATGGAATGTATTGCCTGCGGATTGTGTGTTGATGCATGTAACAATGTGATGGATAAGCTGGAGCTGCCTCGTGGCTTGGTTCGTTATGATACAACAAATCATATGGAAGCTAAAGTTAAGGGCGGTGATGAGAAGTTTAAATTCATTCGTATCAGAACGCTTTATTACGGTGTGTTAATGGGCTTAGTGGGCGGGCTTATGCTTTACTATTTGCTTACACGCGCTCCATTACAGCTTCATGTTTTACATGATAGAAACCCTGTATTTGTTCAGCTATCTAATGGTGATATTCGCAATGGCTATACGATTAAAATCTTAAATAAAACGCATGAAGCTCGCACATATACCTTAAGTGTTGAGGGTTTGGATAATGCGCGTATAGATGTGAAATCAGCAGGTCATTTGGATGCTAAGACCATTCATGTTGGCCCTGATACTATTGGAAGTTATCGCATTAACCTGTTTGCGAGCGTTAAGCCAGCAGAAGCACGTGATATTATCTTCACGTTACAAGATAATAATGATCCAGAAATCAGAGCTGAGTATGAAGGCTCATTCGTAACAAGAAGAGAGCGATAAAAATGAACGAGCTTACGCATGAAGAAATAGAGATACGCGAGAGTAAGAAAACGGGCTGGTGGGTTTTCTCTTTGTTTGTCTTTTTCTTTGTCATCGTGATTGCCGTCAATGGCGTTTTTATCACGGTTGCCCTCGATTCTCATACGGGGCTGATTACAGAAAACCCGTATGAGAAAGGCCTTGCCTATAACGAGACCCTCGAAAGAGCGGCTTCGCAAGAAAAAATTATTAGCCAACCGCAATATAAGGATGGGGTTTTAAGTTGGCAGATGAAAGATGACTCTGGCGCCTTAATTGAAAGCGCCACGGTCAAGGCGAAAATCATACGTGATGTTCAAGATGGCTATGACTTTACGATAGAACTTGAAAATAAAGGCAATGGCCTATATGAAGCTGTAATAGAAGCGCCTCTTCCAGGTATTTGGAGCGCACATTTGAGCAGCAAATGGGACAACAACAAACATTACCAAACGGTGTACAAATTCATAACACCTTAGAAAGTTCATCACCTAATCCTGATGAAACCGAACAAGGTGGCTATGAGCTTTTAGCGCAATCTGGCGAGGATGGGACTTATAATCTCTCCGTACTGGTTAATGGTGTTCATTGCGCCGCCTGCATCCAAAAGATAGAAAGCACGATAGCCAAAAATAAAGATGTACAAAATGTACGCTTGAATTTCACGACACGCAGGCTTGCCATTCAGTGGTCAGGCGAGAAAGACCAAGCGAATATTTTTGTCAAATCGATTGAAAATCTTGGATATAAGGTTCAACCCTTTAATGCTGATCTTGTTAATGAAGAGAGTAAGGAGCAGGAAAAATTCCTGCTGATGTCTTTGGGCGTGGCAGGGTTTGCCCTAGGCAATATTATGCTGCTTTCTGTTGGTGTGTGGAGTAGCAGCGGTGAAGAGATGGGCTATGCTACGCGTGAATTTTTTCACTGGATTTCCGCGCTGATTGCTATTCCGACGATCCTATATTCAGGCAGACCGTTTTTTAATTCTGCATTAGGCGCACTTAAAAATGGTCATACCAATATGGATGTACCAATTTCAATCGCTCTTATATTGGCCTGTAGCATGAGCCTTCATGAAACGATATATGGGGCAGAGCATGTCTATTTTGATTCCGCTGTGATGCTGACATTTTTCTTGCTGATCGGCCGTTATCTTGATTTACGCGCGCGCGGCAAAGCACGGGAAAGTGCCAATGACCTACTTAGTACACTTAGTGGCTTTGCCAATGTTGTTGATGAGGATGGTCGTTTGCAGCGCATTCTTATACGCGACCTTAAAGAAGGGATGAATATCCGTGTTGCGATGGGCGAGACCTTTCCGATTGATGGTGAAATTATAAGCGGTCAAAGTGAAGTTGATACATCCCTAGTGACTGGTGAGACTATACCGCGCGTTATTGAGACGGGCGCGCAGATTTACGCGGGCACGCTTAATTTATCTGCGCCTGTTGTTGTACGTGTTGCAAAAGCTGCAGAGGATTCCCTGCTAGCTGATATTGTTCGCCTCATGGAAAAGGCTGGGCAGAGCCAAGCGAAATATGTGCGTATTGCTGATAAGGCTGCGCAGCTATATACCCCTGTCGTTCACATAGCAGCGGCTATAGCCTTTATATTTTGGTGGGGCGTTATGGGGATTGCATGGCAAGAAGCGCTGATGATTGCGATTACAGTTCTTATTATCACATGTCCTTGCGCGTTAGGGCTCGCCGTGCCAGTCGTTCAAGTCTTAGCTTCTGCGCGATTAACCAAGAGCGGTATTTTGGTTAAATCTGGTGACGCCTTAGAGCGTTTGGCCAGCATTGATACAATCATGTTTGATAAAACGGGCACACTAACCCATGGCAAGCCTAGCTTGATCAATCAAGAGCATGAGCTTAATAGCTTTAAGCTTGCTGCGAGTTTAGCAAGTTATAGTCATCACCCCCTATCTAAAGCGCTTTATAAAGCTTATGGCGATAATGAGATTGTTGAGCTTAGTGATGTCGAAGAGCATAGTGGCGAAGGGCTGAGTGCTCGTTATAACCATGAGCTTATACGCCTTGGTAGCCGACAATGGTGTGGAGATAAAAACTATGAAACTTCAGATTCATATATGGAGATCTGGTTTCAACATGGCGATAAAAAAGCTGTACGTTTTACATTTGAGGATAGCCCGCGACAAGATGCAGAGATGACTATCAAACATTTCCATGATGATGGTATCAAGACATTGATGGCGACTGGTGATCTTTCACAGCCCGCGAAGGCTGTAGCTTCGCAATGCGGGATAAAAGAATATTATGCCGAGCAAAAGCCAGATGATAAGTTCAACCGTTTACAAGAGCTGAAAGAGCAAAAACATAACGTTCTTATGGTTGGTGATGGTCTTAATGATGCACCTGTATTGGCGGGTGCCGATATCTCTATGGCTCCGGGGAGTGCTTTGGATATGGCACAAAATGCGGCAGATATTATCTTTATGGGCGATCAATTAGCGCCAGTTTATAGGAGCTGGAAAACAGCCAAGGCGTCGCAAAGTCTGGTAAAAGAGAATTTTGCGTTAGCGGCTATTTATAATATGATCGCTGTACCGCTGGCATTTATGGGCTATGTAACGCCTTTAGTTGCCGCGCTTGCGATGTCAGGATCATCGATCATTGTCATTGCCAACTCTTTTAGATTGAGGTTTGCAAAATGAGTGTCTTAGCCTATCTTATACCTGTCGCTCTTCTTTTGGGTTTGATTGGTCTTGCGGGATTTATCTGGAGCCTTAAATCCGGGCAATATGATGATCTAGATGGAGCCGCGCAGCGTATTCTTTTAGATGACGATGAATTAGGACCTAAGCAGTAAAGATTATGACAGACTCCCATATTATATGCGCATATGAAATTGACGGTAGCGGACGCGGTATTCCGCTGCATGACGATGCGGAAATATTCGAAAAACTAAAAGCCACTAATCTTGCTTGGGCACATTTGGATGCTTCACATAGTGATACGCGCGGCTGGTTGGAAGATAATATTTCATATTTGGACGATCTCATCTTGGATGCATTGCTCGCAGAAGAAACCCGTCCGCGTATGTTAGAGCATAAAGACGGGCTTTTACTTATATTGCGTGGTGTGAATTTGAACGAAAATGCTAATGCGGAGGATATGATCTCTATTCGTCTTTGGATTGATGAGCATCGTATTATCTCCACACGTAAGCGTAAATTGCGCGCTATTACGGATATACGCAATAAATTAGAACAGGGTACAGGGCCGAAAGATTCAGGGCATTTTTTATCTATGCTTAGCGGCCTTTTGACCCAGCGCATGGAACCTGTGTTAAGTGAACTTGATGAAGAAACTGATGCAATTGAAGAAGCGATCCTAGAAGATCCAGATTTAGAAGAGCGCCAAGCTATCATCGATATTCGTAAGCGTGCCATCTTATTCAGACGCTATATCTCACCACAAAAAGATGCAGTGGCTCAATTGCGTTTAAGTGAAGTGGCTTGGCTTTCAGCAAAAGATAAACGAGCTTTACAAGAAAATGCTGATCGTTTGATGCGCTATGTTGAAGACTTGGACGCTATTCGTGAACGTGCGCAGATTGTTAAAGATGAGCTTGCGAATATTGTGGCGGATAAAATGAACCGCAATACATATATTCTCTCTATCGTTGCTGCCATTTTCTTACCGCTTGGATTTTTAACCGGCTTACTCGGAATTAATGTGGGCGGCATGCCGGGCGCAGATAATGATATCGCTTTTTGGATTGTCTGTTTGCTGTGCGGGCTTTTTGCCGGTCTATTGATGCTAATCTTTAGAAGCTTTAAATGGTTTTAGCTTTTTTGAGGGCACTTTTATAAAAAAAAGAGCCTTATTCAAACAATAGCAAAGTTATTCGTTACCGATATTATTCAGCACAATACCAAGGCGCGCTTGTGTGTGCTCACTGATCGCAGCCATCGCATCTTCGAGCTTATCTCTAGATGTTTTATTCGCTGTCGCCAAGCATACAACATGATCAGAGTCTTTACCTACGACGCGGGCATCAGGAAGCTCGTATGCTTCAGGTGTATCAATAATGATTGTGTCATAAGTTTTGCTCAATGCTTCTAGAAGGAGTTTCATCTTCTTAGAATTCAAAAGATCGAATGCTGTGTTAGGCACAGACTGGCCTAGCAATACACTCATGCCCGTTGAGCTGTCTTTCTTCATTACCTCTTCAAGCTGCTTTTGACCCGAGAGATAATCAACAAGTGTTGAATCATTGTTAATGCCAAGCATCTTGTGAATTTCTGGTGCTCGTAAGTTAGCATCAATCAAGATGACTTTTTCGCCCGACTTGGCACTCATACGGGCTAGCCATATTGAAAGTGCTGATTTGTTCTGATCTTTTTCACAAGATGTGAGAGTTATAATTTGCGCGCCGTTCGTATCTTTATTATTCACGAGTGCCACTTTAAGGCTACGTACCGCTTCACTTACTGAAGATGACGGATTCACAAGTATGTAATCGGCAAGCTCTTTAGCTGTCAGTTTCTTCAATAGTGGCATTGTTGCGTAACATGGAAGACCAAGATCCATTTCCACTTGTTCAGCGTCTCGGTATATATTTGCCACTTTCTCAACAAGGATGGATAGGGCAAGCGCGATAAATAATGACGCTAATGCTGATAAGCTTACAAGTAGACGTTTATTAGGATATGAGACCTCATATGGCACGCTTGCATAAGAAAGCACTTCGATGTTTGTTTGATCTAAACTTTCTTGACCCGCTACGCGCTCACGTGTTTCAAGCATGGTCTTCAAAACCATTTTCATGCTTTCAGCTTCACGCTCTATCTCGCGTAGCTTCACAACAGCTTCGCTATCAGAATCATACGTCCCGCGGATTTCTTCTACACGTTCATTAAGCTTTTCAATTCTTGCTTCAAGAACAACCAACTCGTTTTTGAGCGTTTGCTTAGCATTTTTAAGCTCATTATTTAGCGCAGAAGCGATTGAAGCATATTGTGCTTTAGCTTTGATAATTTCAGGGTGCTTTTTACCGTATCTTTTAGAAAGCTCTGATAGCTCGGTCTGCATACGGCTTTTATCGAGTTGTAGAGATCTAATCAAATTGGCATTTATGCTTTGCGCATATGAACCTGCAATTGAATCAAGACTATTGCTCTTTTCTAATTGCTCTAACTGCACTTTAGTTTCTAAGTGTTTTGCTTGAGCGGCAATAGCATCTTGCTGCAATTTATTGATTTCTTGCAATGGGATAACGTCATATTGCCCGCGTTCCAAACCATTTTGAGTTTTATATTTCTCAATCTTTGTTTCAGCGTCGAAAACTTGCTGACGGACTGTTTCCAACCTTTTATCAAGCCATAGCAAGCGCTTTTGGCGCTCTGTGTTTTTGAGCGAATGTTTATATTCACGATAAACATCAACAACTGAGTTTGAGATAAGGGCCGCTTTATGTGGGCTTATAGATCTAAATGAAACCTGTACCGCGGATGAGCCTGAAATCGGTAGAACATCCAAAGCTTGTAAGAAATTTGTTACTGTTTGCGCAACATTCGCATCGACGGCCTCTGGAGGCAGTGTTTTCATTTCAGTTCCGTCAACAGATAGGTTTTTGAATAAACGCTCAAGCTCCTGACCGTTATTATTCTCAATCTTTGTGCCAAACTCTTTGTCATTTACGAGTTTAAGTTTTTTCACAATCTCTGCCGCTAGTGTACGAGATTTTAAAACTTCTACTTCTGAAAGGACTGAGCCTTGGCCAGCAGAACCGCCACTGAAGAAATATAATAAATCACGTGTAACGTTTTTTTCTTGCTCATCGGCTAAAAGCATTAATGCGCGTGCGGTATAAGTCGATTGAATATTTGAAACACCGATAATTGCCGCTAAGGTGCCGAGAATAATGATTGAGAGGATCAGGATACGTCTGCGCCAGAAAATCAAGAAAATACCGCGCAGGTCAATTTCATGTTCATCATGAAGATAAACAGTGTTTTCCTGCTGCTGGCGTAGTTCTTGTGTTATCGCACTAGACATTCATTATCTTGACTAAAATAGCCTCTCCCTAATTGTTATGACATCCCCTGGCATAATATCTGCCTCAACTTTATAAAGCTTGGCGTCTTCGTCATCGCCTTGTCTTGATATAAGCGCTTCGCTTTTATTAGCGCGGTATGTAAAGCCACCGGCAAGAGCTGCTGCTTTGAGCACAGATAGGTCAGCAGCATATTCATAGCGGCCTGGCGCTTTGACTTCGCCTAAAATATAGAATGGTCTGTAATTCGCGATTTCGATTGTGATGTTCGGATCTAAAAGATAGCCGTCTTTGTAATGCTTAGTCAGTGTCTTTTGTGCTTGCGCAATGGTGCAGCCATAAAGTGACACATCACCGATAAGAGGCATTGCAATCTTGCCTTCACCGCTTAAGGCATATTTACCTGAAAGCGCTGGCTCGTCATAAACCTTGATTGTTAGCTCATCACTGGCGGCTAGACGATATACATTTTCAAAAGTTTGTGCTTCTGATTCTACATCCTTCGCGCAATCTTGATTGATTATCTCCGCATGTGCCGTGCCCATGCTAGCCTCATAATCAGCATGCTCATATGAGCTCGTGCATGCGGCTGTAGTTACTATCATTACTGAAAGTAAAACAGTGCTGCATATCTGCTTTCTAAGTTTATTCAAATTCATGATGGCCATATCAGATTGATAAAAAGAATTGGTTTCGAATCACCAGTTATGATTCTACGAGATTTTATCCACAAGCACAATAGGCAAGATATTGTTTGTTTTCAGTTAGTTCTTGGCAAACGCTAACATAATCCACAGGCGTGACGTATATCTAGGCCTCTCGTATGAGGCGTGTCATGCCCTCTTCTAAGCTACAATCATACTTATAGCCTGTAAGCTCGAGCATATAACGTGCGTCCCCTTCTGAATGACGAATGTCACCCTCACGAGCGGGCTGATATACCAATTCTGAATCACTTTTTAGAAGTGTGCGCATAATTTCATATAGGCGGTTTAAAGTGATTGTTTTTTGCGTACACACATTTGCATAAGGTGCCTCAGTGCTCGCATTGTTCATTGCATAGATAAGCGCTTTCACGGCATCGCTCACATAGACAAAATCACGGCTTTGTTCACCATCTCCATAAATACTTATGGTCTGAGCCGTTTTAAGACGTTCATGGAAAATAGAGATGACGCCAGAATATGGAGAAGTGGGGTCTTGTCCCGGGCCATAAATATTAAAAAAGCGTACGCCAAAGCTTTTCAAACCTTTTTGCGCATATGAGTTTGCATCAGATTCATTTTGTAGTTTTTGCTCGGCATATGGCGACATCGGCTTAGGCGCTTCATCCTCACTCAAGGGTAGATTTTGGTTATCGCCATACACTGCTGCAGAGCTTGCGTAAACAACAGGCAGATTTGCGCCTAAAGCAAAATCGAACACATTACGCGTTCCTAGAACATTATTTTCATATGTCCCCTTAGGGTCTTTGATCGTTTCTTGTACAGAGGCTATAGCGGCCAAATGATAGACACCGTCTAGCCCTTTTATATCTTTGAAATCTTCTGGGTTTCGTATATCACCTGTTTGATCTTGCAGATCAAACGGTACAACCTCATGCCCATCAGCTATTAAAGCGCTTGTTAGGTGCGTTCCAATAAATCCAGATGAGCCGGTGACAAGATATTTCATAAATTATTATTGTTCGTTGCAATCAAAGTCATAATTTTTCACAAAAGCCCAGCTAATGCAATATCTTATGCGCTCATCTCACTTGAATATAAGTGTTTAGTACGCTTATGCCTGCTCGATGATTTCGTCTAAAAATTTTAAATTAATCGTTGTTGAAGCGCGCAGCTCTTTATTAAGCTCTTGTAATTCTTTTAAACGCGGGTTTTTACGGCGGGTAAATTCATTCAAACGCGCCATGAACTCTTCTGCAGCTTTTTGATAGAGCTTTTGATGCTCTTGCTTATGTTCTGACATGCCTTTGAGATCACTTACGCTTTTTACAGCGATTGCGTTGGTTTCGGCCTCTATGGCTAATATCATTTCTTTTGTGATATCGATCATTTGGCCTAAAGCAGCCTCTGTTGAGGCTGACAAAATAGTATCGGTCATTTTAAGCTATTCCTGCTATGATTATAGATAATCAGATAGTTTTAGGTTTAGAAGTGTTGTGGTGACACTATAGGAAGCTTCGAGTTGAGTTTCAAGCTCTTGAAGTCGTGTTGCGACCTCTGTGAGATCTGCAGCTTTGAGATCTGTAATTGTATTTTCCAAAAGCAGCATCTCAGAAGCGTGGCTTTCTATCACCATATCCAGCGCTTTAGAGTCATGTGCGACAGATGCCTTTAAAGTTGCTAGCTCTGAAATTCCATCATTCAATAAACCAAGCGCCTCGCTATATGCGGTCGAGTTACCCGGGTTATTAATGACTAGGCTAATCCCTCTAATAATTTTTTCAAAAACGGCATTATCACCTGTCACGCCATAATTTATAGTATAGCCTTCTGCCGCTTCAACTGAGTGTGTATAGCTATCACCTTGATAATATGTTGTATCTACCGCAGAGGGGACAACTGTACCGCCCGTGTAGCCTGTTAAATCAATTGGTGCTGTTTTTGTCGCGGCGCCTGAGAAAAGATATCGATCATCAAACTCAACATTCATTAGCGTCACCAACTGATCGAGATTGCTTTGTGCGATCGTTTGCACTTCACCAGCTGAAATCGCTAAGCTTGAAAATGCACTTGTTAGATCAGCATAGAAAGAATTTGCGACATCAAGCATTGACCCCATCGCATCAAACATCATTTCCGTTCTACTCATTGCTGTTTCAGCATTTGTCGAGCGCGCCTGTATTTGTGAAATTTCCGCTTCTAAATTCAGGATTTTACCAGCAATCGTCGACATACCTTCATAGGTGTCATATTTAAGGCCAGAAGATAGCTGTACTTGACCTTTTGCATATTCTGACTGAATACGCAGATTATTGTTAATCAATCTCTGTGATTGCGAAAATGAGGATATACGATCTACCATTTTATTTTCTCCTACACTCTTTGTGTAACCTTGCTGCGATGCCTGACATATTCATTAATTCACCGCGCTCATAAGCTGATCAAACATTTCCTGAATAGCATTTAACAACGTGGCAGCAGCCTCATATTGAGATTGCAGCTCAACCATCATTGCCATTTCTTCATCAACATTGACGCCCGTTAGGTTTTCGTAGTTACTGACAGTCGTTTCATAGGCATCATGCGCCGTTTCATAAAGTGTCTTTGCACTGCTAGCTTCGGTGGCAATTGCTGACATCACTTTGCCGACATATGTGCTCAATGTTACATTTTGCGCCGCGAAATCACCTGCTGCGGAAAAGCTCACAGCAGTATCAAACAGGTCTGAGATCGCTTCTATTTGAGAAGCACTTCCGATACTCACACCCACTTCACCAACAACGGCTGTCAGGGAGAGCTGAGTTGTCACCATATATTCAGAGCTCGTGCGTAAATAATCAGAGACATAAATATCCGAGGCATCCGTACCGTCAAACATATTATTCAGACCGAAAAATTTCGCAAACCCTTCAGCATCAACACCTATAGAACTCGTCGATTCATTAATGGAAATGCCTTCTCCTGCATTATTAGCGACAAGTTGCAGCTCACCATTGGCGGTTACCGATGCCGTAACATCCGCACCAATAGCACTCCCGTTAATCAGTAGAACAATATCACCAATACTTGTCGCGCCAGCTAAGTTTAGATCAACCACATTGGCAATTGTCCCTGCGGAATCTACAGTTGCAATTCTAACTGAGCCTGAAGAAATAAATGCAACAGGAGGCACTTCCTCACCAACAATAGTATCTCTCGCCGGCAAAGATGCGCCTTGGTTCATTAATGTATTCATCTCATCCATCAATGTCGTGGCATATTCGTCTAGCTTCAACTGTTCATCAACAAGGATTGTATCCCTAAGTTCAATCAAAGCACCTAAGGCTGATTTTGATAATTCAGTTGTTATATCAACGCCGTTTAAATCGACATTATCGAAACCGCCTGGATAAACAACAGTACTGTCGACAATAGATGTCGAGTTATAGCTCAATAATGTTGCGCCGCTTGTCGATGTAATAAGAGAACGCCCACCAAGAAATACACTCATCTGATTATCTGAGTTGATGTAATATTCAACATCAATCACAGATGATAATGCTTCAAGAGCTGTACGTCTTTCATCTTCTAGATTTGCTGTTGAAGTGCCCATCACTTCTGCGCGTGCTATTTGCTTATTCAGCACTTCAATTTGCTCAAGAGCAGTATTCGCTTCTGTCACGAGCACTTCGATTTGCTCATCAACATCTGCGCGAAGCTCTTGTACCGATGATGATAGGGTGCGCAACTCATAAGTCAACATTTCCGCTGCGCTAACAATTGTGCTTTTTAGAGAGGTGTCTTCCGGCGTTTGTGTTAGAGCCTCGATCGTCGTTATCAAATTATCCAAAGACGAGCTAATTGTACTGGAATCAGAGGTCGAGCCCAAACTGGCACTATATTTAGATAGGTAATCAGATATGATTTCAAAATAAGCTACATCAGAGCTATCTTCTCTCATCGCATTATAAAGATATTGATCATAAGCAAGCGTCTCAATTGAACCGCCTGTAGGGACCGTGCCCGAAGACGTTGTGACATAATTTGATTGATATTCTTTACGTGTATAGCCAGCTTTATCTGCGTTGGTTACGTTTGACGACACCGCATCAA
Organism: Micavibrio sp.; assembly: GCA_002687495.1. Lineage (GTDB taxonomy): Bacteria > Pseudomonadota > Alphaproteobacteria > Micavibrionales > Micavibrionaceae > TMED27. The sequence continues at coordinate 42,085 of NZAJ01000002.1, forward strand.
GGCGACTTTCTGTCGTTTTCAAGCCTGTGATCGTTGTATATAATGAGGTTCCTAGTGACATGTTACCTCTCTGCCTTGTGCTAAATCAGTTAGCTCATTTAGAGCATCAAGCTGTAAACCTGTGTTCACCTTGAGCTTTTCCTGAAAAGTTTCGATACGTGATAAAAGGTATTGTTGAAGCGTAATATTTTCAGCTAATGCCGTTTCAAAATCTTCAGCAATTTTCTTCGTATTATTTTCAAAACGAGAGAACAATGCCAGCTTCTGATGCATTAATTCAAAATTAGAATGAATTCTACCAGAGAGCAGCTTGATGTTTTCTTCATCTGTGAAATTTTCAACTTCATCACATAGATAGAAAAATAAACGTAAGCGCTGTCTTGCTGCCTGATCTATCTCACTTTTTTCTATATGCTTATTAAGAGCGTCTTTATTCATTTTTTGTTTTACCTTGGGTCATAGAGCCTTGAATATAGGCATTACACGCATTCGCGCTTGTCTGCAGGCTGTGTATTTCCTCACGCATTGCTTGACCTTGCTGCTCTAGCTCTTGCTGCTTTTTCTTAAAAAGGCGAGAGAGATCTTTAATTGCACTGATCAGCGCTGCTTTTTCTTTTACGGGCAAGGCGTCTATTTCTGCTCTTGCCTTCTGGATATCAGGCCATGATCCGGGATTTTCTAAAAGTGAGGAGATATCTCCTGATTGTAACTTTTTTGTAAAATCTACTATGTCTGTCATGGCCTGTTCCTAATGTAAGTTCTGCTAAATCAGCTTAGCATCACTATAAGATTAACGGACTGCACTTAACAAAGAGTCAAACATCTCATCGACTGTGCTAAGCACCTGAGCCGCAGATGAATATGCCTGTTGAGAGATAATCATCTTGTTGAACTCTGTCGAAGTATCTGTCGTCGATTGTTCGAGTGCCGTTGGCTGAATTGTACCGGCATTACCTTCACCAGGCAGGCCTAAGATCAAGTTACCAGCACGCTCATTCTCGTCATATACAGTCCCTTGGATATTTGTAAGACCTTGAGGGTTTGAGAATGTCGCAATAGGAATTTGATAAATCGCGTTACGCACACCGTTATCAAACACGGCTGTTACAATCCCTTCATCATCAATTTCAACACCGCTGAGCTGACCATAACGAACACCATCTTGTTCAATCGTTAAGTCACTAATGTCAGGCGTATCTTCATCAGATGAGAATTGTGTTAGACCATCATAGTTGTTTTGCGTACCCATATTCATTGAAAATGTTAAGTCATTCGCACCTGTTGGGTTCAAGCTGGTTGCAAAGCCTGTCACATCAATATCAAATGCAGCCGCAGCGACACCATTAATGGTATTCAAAGAACCATCACCATTGAATACATATGTTAACTGGCTTTGCACACCAGCAGTACCTGTATCCACGTCAATCGTCGCAGAAGCCGGAGAGGTTGCGCCATCAGCCGTTTGGTATGGATCAGAATAGTCTGCTGTCCATGTGTTCACAGCTGTTTTTGTCCAAACCACTTCGATCGTGTGGCTCACACCTAGTTCATCAAAGAGTTCGAACGCTGTCGTGAATGTATCGGCAATATTTGCATCAGCTGGCAAATTCATATCGAAGTTCACTGTTGTCGTTTCTTCGGCTGTACCACCAATGGAGTTCACATCAATCGGCTCAAGAGAGTTCAAGTCATTCTTGTTCGCTGCCGTTACAACACCATTTTCATCTGTAGCTTGACCAAGAAGGATCATATTCTCATCATTAATCAATAAACCATCTTCATTGGTGCTGAAATTACCATTTCGTGTATATGTGTAGCCTGATGGCTGATTAGACACATCGTCAGTCACGACGAAAAATCCTTGGCCTTCAATCGCGATATTTTCAGTTACGCCTGTAATTTCAATCGAGCCTTGCTCTGTCATCGCCTGCGATGTTTTATATGTCACCACACCACCAACTTGGTTAGTTGAAGAGGCAATATTCTTATTCGTGACCAAAGATTGGAAACTGATTTCGCGTGTTTTATATGCAGTTGTACTCGCATTCGCGATATTTTCAGAAACAGCTGCTAAAGCTGCACTTTGCGCTTTCAAACCTGAGACGGCTGCGTTAAGGGCTGAATTCAAACTCATATTAGGATCTCCTTTTCATTTTTATCAATAGCTTTTCGGGGGCTGCTGATGAGTTTTTATTTATTCGCTAGAGGCGATTTTTAAGATTGCATTTTGCAAGAAGGACACCCCTCCTGCTGTGAAATAAGCTGTTCCATCTTGTGTTTGCACACCGTCCACAGTGGCATAGGATGAAACTGTTGTATCAAGGGTCTTACCACTTGAATCTGATGCGGCAACATACATGGTCAATAATGAGCCATTTGCGTAGCCAGAATCTGTCATATCTAATGTGAATATATTGGCGCCTGTGCTGTTATTCGTGCCTTCGCCTTCATAAATAACGTCACCATTTTCATCTTGAATGGTGATATTCACCTCGCTCGCAATACCATCGACTGTGTAGGCCCATGTTGCTGAATCATCTTGAACTGAAGTTGTATCGCTATCGAGTTCTACTGTTTGTCCTATATATGAAAGGCCTGCCGTTGCTGAATTTTCCGCAACAAGATCTGAAAGATCCGAAAGTTCTGTATTAATTTCCATTTGCTGCTCAAGCTGAGAGTAATCAACGAGCTGCGATGTATATTCTGTCGCATCCATAGGATCTAACGGATTTTGATTCTCAAGCTGCGTTAATAAGAGGTTCAAAAACTCAATCTTATCCTGCTCTAGCTCTTCAGCGCTTGATGTCGCGTTCGAACTTCCAGATGAGGCGCTCGTCGAAATCAGCGTCGTACTATTAAGTGCAGATAATGCTGATGACATGTTATACTCCTTGTATATGTGCTTAATGCGATCATATGCATTTCGTTTTGCATGTCTTTAACACGTGATTCCCAAGAATAATGGGGCGCAGAAAATTTATTTTTATTTTTACGGCTTATAAAGCACTGATTTTAAACAAAATAAATTTTTTTATTTTTTTTCGCCCCATTTTAGGCGATAATAGAGAGTAAAGTATGAAGTTGCCAGAATGGTACCTTCGGCCGAGCAGGAAGCTCGGTAACATAACTGTAAACATGGAAAAGGAGATATACCATGCCAGTAGTATCAACAAACACAGCCGCTAACTCGGCGTTATTTTACCTAAACAGAAACTCTGCTAATCAGTCAGACTCGCTTAACAAAATCTCAAGCGGTTCACGTATCGTGAGCTCTTCAGATGACGCGGCTGGTCTTGCTGTTGGTGAACAGTTGAAATCAGACATTTCTGCTCTAGAACAGTCTGCTTCTACAACTCAGCAGGTTGAGTCACTTCTGCAAATCGCAGATGGTGGTTTGGCACGTATTTCAGACATTTTACAACGTATGAAGTCTCTAGCGACACAGTATAACTCTGGTACACTAGACTCAACATCACAGACATACATCAACGATGAATATACTGAACTTGTTTCTGAAATTGACTTGATCGTTTCTTCTACAGAATATAACGGTCAAACATTGATTGACAGTACTTACAACCAAACAGTTGTTGTTGGTGTGAGTGCTAACCATACTATCAGTGCTGACCTTTCAGGTGTGTCTGCTAACTCGACCGCTCTAGGTCTTAACGCTAACATCTCTGGTACTGGTGATATCACAACAATCGATGGTGCGATTGGTAACGTGGCTGGTTTCCGTGCTCAGGTTGGTGCGTTAACATCTGCTGTTGAGTTCCAAAGTGAGAACATCGCAACACAGATTACAAACCTGCAAGCAGCGAAGTCATCTATCTTAGATGCTGACCTTGCTGAAGAGCAAACCAACTTTACGAACTATCAGGTTCTGACAGAAGCAGCGATCGCTGGCTTATCACAAGCTAACGAAATGCAAAGCTCAATCCTGTCACTACTCCGATAGGCTCTTGAATTAAAGGCAACACTGCGTAAGTAAATCGGAGGATCAGAAAAGGGTTTTATAGTTGCCTTCCCCTTTTCCCTCCATTTTTTTAACCGTTAGGACGTGATGATATGACTACGATTTCTTCAGGAACATTAGCCACATCTGGTACGACGACTTATATCGTGGGTACATCCTCAGGTCTTGATACATCAGCTCTTGTCGAAGTCGCTGTTGCGAGCAAAACAATCGCAGCAGATAGAATTGACTTAGAAGTTGAAGAAAATGATCTTAAAATTTCCGCATATGAGGAAATGCAGACACTTGCGGCAACGCTCGGAAGTAGTTTGGATAATCTGAAAAGTATCGTCGGCTTTGCAAATCAAGACACAAATATCTTCTCCGCTCGTGCTGGTTACATGGAATCTTCAACCTCCACTGAGGCAACATCTCTAATCTCTGTAGCCGTTGATACTGATGCGGCCATTGGGGATTACGAAATCGTTGTAAACCAAAAAGCTTTTGCGCAAAAAGTGATGAGCGGATCTCAAACAACCAGCACTGACCCTTTGGACGGTACAGGATATACAGGCACATTCGATATCGGATTAGCAGGCGGGGCCACTGAGACTATTTCTGTGACAGCTGGCATGTCTTTAACAGATCTTGCAAATGAAATTAATAATTTCAGCGAAACAAGTGGCGTTACTGCATCTGTTGTTAAAATTGGCGAAAATGAATTTACGCTAGTTCTTACAGGCCAAGAGACAAATAAAGCCATTGAGATCTCAAATGTAACTGGTGATGATGTTATGACTTCTATAGGCGTAACAGATAGTTTAGGCGGCGCTTACAGCAATGTTTTACAAAATGCTCAAGCGGCTCAAATCACATTGGATGGCATCACAATCACACGGGATGATAATAACTTTGATGATGTCTTAGAAGGTATAGATATCTCTGTTGAAAATGCAGATCCTGGGACAACCATCTCTTTAAGTATTGGCAATGATACGTCGAGCACGAAAGAAGCTATTACTGCTTTTGTTGATGCATATAATGATTTACGAGAATTTATCGTTACAAACCAAACTGTGACAGATGATGGGGCAGTTAGCTCTGCCCTATTTTCAGACACAATCATGGAATCGATGAATAGCGCAATCGCCAATATTATCGGCTCTGCAACGAACTCTTCCTTGGCGACTTTGCGTGATATTGGCATTACCTATACTAATGACAACTATCTCACCATTGATAGTACAGCCTTAGACGACGCTCTATTAGATAATTACGATGCTGTGGAAGAGCTTTTTGCTACTACATATCAAAGCTCTACAGACCAGTTTGCTTTGATCAGGAATGAATCGTCTGCAGATTTTCCTCCACTCTCTTTTGATATTACTGCAGATGGCAGCGGCAACATGACCAATGTCTTGGTCAATGGTGAAGCGAATATGTTTGATATTAGCGGCACGCGTCTCGTCGGTAAAGAAGGCACGATCTATGCAGGTCTTAGTTTTTCTTATCAAGCAGGTGTTAGCGATACAATCACATATAATCTTAACCAAGGTATCGGTGATCGCCTAAGTAATGCGCTGAGTGCCTACACAGATTCATTAAATGGAATTATCAGCAGCTCTATCGCCGCTCTTGAAGAAGAAAATACTGACTTAACCGCGGAATCAGCGACTATCCGCAGTAATGCTGAAGATTATAGAACACGCCTCATTGAAAAATATGCGGCTATGGAAGCGCAGATAGAAGCTCTAAAGCTTATTCAACAACAATTACAAGACATCATAGGAAATAATGACGATGATAACTAATACACCAGAAGGAACACCAAACTATCAAAAGGCTGCTGGTGCTTATCAAAACACATCAGAGCAACATATTAATGGCTTTGAGATCGTACGTGAGCTTTACAAAGGTATGATTAGCAATATTGAGCAGGCAAAAGATGCCTATAATGATAATAGGCTTGAAGAGATGTGTCTGCTTAATCAAAAGACTTTCAAAATTTTGATGGCTCTGCAGTCGCATCTCAATTTTGAGCAAGGCGGTGATGCAGCAACATTTCTCAATAATTTCTACAACTCAATATTCGTGTCTTTAACGCGGGTTTTGCGCGCAGATGATACCGCACAAGAGTTTGATAATATCATCGAACGCATTGAACCTGTTTATAAACGCTGGTGTACATTTGCTGCAGACTCTCGTGAGAGCGAACTCCCTCAATAAGCGCTCCTAAAGCCATCAGAAACTGGCACGTAATTTGCTTCTACTTAAATAGGATATCTATTTTAAGTAGGAGTAAGTCCATTGAAGATAAATAATAATACGAATAAAGAGTTTCAGGGCACCCCAGCGCATTTTGATGATCTTGATGATCAATCCCTTATATCACTCGCCAAAAGTGGGAATAAAGCAGCCTACCGCTCCCTAACACAGCGCTATAAGCAAAAAATATGGCGCTTAGCAATATCCATATTAAAAGATGAGCAAGAGGCAGAAGATGCCACACAAGAAGTTTTCTTATCGCTCTGGCAGTCGCTTAGTAAGTGGGAAGAAAATGGGAAGGCAAAATTTTCTACATGGCTTTATCGCGTCTCTTTTAATAAATGTATTGATATTAAGCGTTCAAAAAAAGAAATGACTTCGGATGATAACACCCCCGAAAAGGCCATGAATGCAGATGCACATGACAATGTCTTGCGCGGCCAAGTTGCTGAAAAGATCGCAGGTTTAATGAAGGCCCTTCCAGAAGCCCAGCGCATCGCTATTCTTTTATATTATTATGAAGAGCTGAGCGTAAATGAAATCTCATCACAAATGGATACAAGTGAGCAAGGTGTACGCTCCTTATTAAAGCGAGGCAAAAAAACACTTCGTGATAAAATCCAGTTTGAGCCAGCCTTAAAGTCATGGGATTTCAAACCAGATATGAACCAGCTTCATGATGTATAATCATTGAGGCCTTATTTAATAGTCTTCATAACCGCGTGAATAAAATCATGCGGTTTTTGATTTTTAAACGAAGGTTTTTTTTCATCATTGCGTACTATCTCTATAAAACAACTCTTAAAAGGCTAAGCGATCATGAGAAAAACAATCATTACCATTAGCAGTCTTGTTATCATTGCCGCTTTGTCTACTGGAGCATATTTACTATTCAGCCCTCAAAATGAAACTATCGCTGAGCACTCACCCATCACAAAAGTAAAGTTAGGCAATATTGAATCAGTTGTCACCGCACAGGGCACATTAGAGCCTAAAGATTACGTTGATGTTGGAGCGCAAGTGTCCGGTGAAGTTATTAAGCTCGCTGTTGAGATTGGTGATAACGTCAAAATGGGAGAGCTTATTGCTGAGATTGACCCTGATGTTTATGAAGCGCAGGTTAAAGCCAGCGAAGCGGCTCTCAAGATGCTCGCCGCGCAAAAAGCTGAGCAGGAAGCGCTTATTAAGCAAGCTCAATGGAAGTATGAGCGAAATAAAAAGCTCTATGAAGATAAGGCGGTCAGCAAAGAAACTTTTGAAGATGCCGAGATTAATTTGGATGTGGCTAAAGCAAATTTATTAGCTTTAGAAGCGCAGATCGAGCAGTCGCAATCCTCTCTTGATGAGGATAAAACCAACCTTAACTATACAAAAATCTATGCGCCGATGAACGGAGATGTCGTTGATCAGGCGGTTGAAGAAGGTGAAACGATTAACGCAAACCAAACCACACCAACAATCGTCCAAGTGGCCAATCTTGATGTGATGACTGCAAAAGCTGAAGTCGCCGAAGCAGATGTGATGAAGCTTAGTGAAGGCATGCCCGTTTATTTTACAACACTCGGTTCAGGAGACCGCCGCTGGGAAGGTAAAGTGCGTCAAATTCTTCCAACACCCGAAGAGATTAACGATGTTGTTCTTTATAATGTCCTTGTTGATGTTGAAAATACAGACAGAAGTTTATTGCCAGGCATGACAACACAAATGTTCTTTGTCCTAAAAAGCGCTAGCAATGTCCCTATTATTCCAGTCAGTGCTCTTGGCAAGCCGCTAAAAGATCAAAATACTGAGCAAGGTGAGGCCTATCAGGTCAGTACCCTTGGCGCAAAAGGTCCTGAAGCAAGAACTGTTATTGTGAGCATTTCTGACCGTACTCACGCCGCAATTGCAAGCGGTTTAGAAGTAGATGAAAGCGTTTTCACAAAAGCCGTCCCCGATAGTGAAGCCCCTAACCGCAGAGGGCTTCGCGGACTTGGCCGTTTGTAATACACGAAGCTAAATATAATTAAGGAGCTTCATCATGCAGCCACTGATCAAATTAGAAAATATTAATCGTTATTACGGAAGTGGTGATGTGATCGTCAAAGCTCTGGACGGTGTTAATCTTGAAATTTATCCAGGTGAGTTCGTAGCGATCATGGGGCAGTCAGGCTCTGGAAAATCGACATTAATGAATATAATGGGCATGCTTGATCGCGCTAGTGGCGGCTCTTATCTAGTATCAGGGAAAGATGTTTCTGCTCTCAATGCAGATGAGCTGGCGCTTCTTCGCCGCGATACATTCGGTTTTATTTTTCAGCGCTATAATTTGCTCGCCACTGCGGATGCTTCTGAAAATGTGCAAGTGCCAGCTCTTTATGCAGGAATGGGGAGTGCGGAGCGCCGCGATCGCGCGCAAAAATTACTCACAGATTTAGGGATCGGAGATCGCAGTGATCATCGTCCGAACCAACTCTCTGGGGGTCAGCAGCAACGCGTAGCCGTTGCTCGTGCTCTTATGAATGATCCGCCTGTTTTATTAGCTGATGAGCCAACAGGCGCATTAGACAGTAAAAGCTCAGAAGAGGTTATGGCTCTGTTACAAGAGCTAAATGATAAGGGACGTACAGTCATTGTCATTACCCATGAAGAAGAAGTCGCTCATTACGCGCAGCGTCAAATTCGCATTGAGGACGGGCATATCATTTCAGATAGTGGCGTTGATAAAGACAAACGTACAGCGAGCGCTCAAGCCAACGCCAATAATGATCACAATGAGAGCTCTAGCCTAACCATGGAAGCCATTGAATCAGCAAAAATGGCACTGAAAGCACTCAGAGTGAATATCTTTAGAACAGCTCTTACCTTACTTGGCATTATAATCGGCGTTGCGGCTGTCATCACAATGCTCGCCATCGGGGAAGGCTCTAAACAAAACGTACTGAATCAGATCAGCTCTATGGGGACGAACCTCCTAAATATTCGCCCCGGTGCTCCGGGCATGAGGCCCAGCGGTGATATGGCTACCCTTGTGCCTTCTGATGCAACAGCGATATTGGATCAAGTCAATAATGTAGCCTATGTCGTTCCACAAAGAAGCGGCAGCAAAACGCTTCGTCTTGGTAATATCGATGACTCCGTTACTGTAGAGGGTGTTGGTGTTAACTTCCCTCAAGCGCGTGATTGGGCCATCGATCAAGGAGTGTTTTTTAGCCAGGATGATTTAAAGAGCTATGCGTCAGTCGTTGTAATTGGCGCGACTGTTGCTGAAAACTTTTTCCCTTATGAAGACAATCCAGTCGGCTCTTTCATTCTTATTGGCAATATACCTTTTGAAATTATAGGGGTCATGGAAGCAAAGGGCGCTGCTCCATGGGGAAGCGATCAGGATGATACCGTTTGGGTGCCATATACAACTTCACTTGTACGTCTTTTTGGGTCTAACTATTTAAGCGGCATTACGGTTAAAGTTGAAGATGTTGATCTTGTGGAGCAAACAGAGAGTGATATCACCGCCCTTTTGAAAGCACGTCACCAAGTAGAAGATTTTTCAGTTCGCAACACAGCCTCTTTTTTAGAGATGGCTACTGAAACGCAAAATACGCTAACAATATTATTGGGCGCTGTTGCAGCCATCTCTCTTCTTGTTGGCGGCATTGGCGTGATGAATATTATGTTGGTTAGCGTTGTCGAGCGCACTAGAGAGATCGGCATCCGAATGGCCACGGGTGCTCGACGCCGCGACATTATGCTTCAATTCAATACAGAAGCTGCTGTTGTTTGTACGATAGGCGGTTTAATTGGTGTGATTTTAGGATTTTCAGCGGGCTTTGGCTTATCGCTGTTTGGCGTAAATATCGCCTTCACTGCTGGCCCAGCCATACTGGCCTTTAGCTGCGCGGTTGGAACAGGTTTATTATTTGGATATTTACCGGCTAGAAAAGCCGCTCACCTCGACCCTGTTGTCGCGCTTAGTTCGGAGTAACATTATGAGAAAATTTATAAGCTTATCGTTAACAACTCTACTTCTTGCAAGCTGCGCTATGACACCCGCCTATGAGCGCCCTGACATTTCTACCCCGGCAAGCTGGAGCAGCGTTAAAAATAGCGATGATAGCTCAAGCGCTGTTATTGCTTATAATTGGTGGAGCGCGTTTAAGAGCGATGAACTTAACGCGCTTATGGATAAGGCTTTAGAGCAAAACACAGATATTCGAGCCGGTGTACAGCGTATCGCACAAGCACGCGCTTCATTAAAAATTGCAGGGGCTGATTTACTGCCCTCGGTAAGCGGGAGTGGCAATGCCTCACGAAGCAAGACCAACCCTTCGAGTGGAAAAAGCAGCTATAGCACAGCACTTGGAGTTGGGGTAAGTGCATCATATGAGCTTGATTTATTTGGCGCTAATCGAGCTGGCGTCAGTGCTGCTGAAGCGTCCTATCAGGGAAGCCTTTATGATCAAGAAGCCTTACGTTTAAGCTTAATGGGTGATGTCGCGAGCAGCTATTTCACTCTTGTGAACTTACGCGAGCGTTTACAAATAGCAGATAATAATTTGAAAAATGCGCGTGAAGTTTTACGCATCATTCAATCGCGCGTGAATGAAGGCGCTGAATCTGATCTCGAGCTTTCCCAGCAAAAAAGTGCTGTAGCGAGCAGCGAAGCAACACGCGCAGGCTTAATTGAACAAATTCAAAATGCTGAAAATGCTTTGGCGGTTTTATTAGGGCAAACACCGCAAAGCCTGAAGATCACACGCAGCAAACTTGATGGGTTAAATATACCAGATATTAGTACTGGTCAGCCTTCTGATCTTTTAAAACGACGCCCAGATTTACGCTCAGCAGAAGCTGATCTTCTTGCAGCCAACGCTGATATCGGCGCAGCGCGTGCAGCCTTTTACCCTTCGATTACATTAGGTTTAAGCGATAGCTTATCCCTAGCGGGTTTTGGCGATCCCAGCTCTACGATCCTCTCGCTTGCCTCTTCGATCAGTGCCCCTATTTTTCAAGGCGGGCGTTTGGAAGGCGGTTTAGAGCAAGCCACAGCACGACAGTTAGAGCTTGCTGAAACTTATCGCGGGCTTGTTCTCACATCCTTCCAAGAAGTTGAAGATGCTATGGCCGCTATACGTAGTGCACAAGCTCAGGAAAAAGCGCGTAAGACTGCGATGATCCAAGCACGAAAGGCTTATAAGCTCTCAAAAAGTTTATATGAAGCGGGCTCGATTGATTATCAGACACTGCTTGATACGCAAGACACTCAGCTTTCAGCAGAAGATAGCTATGCGCAAGCCCGTTTGGCGCGTCTAAACGCTGCTGTGATGCTCTATCGCGTTTTAGGCGGAGGCTGGGCTTAAGACATCACTTGCCCATGTAGCTGAAAAAGCGCTCATAGAGAATCGGAATTTTTTTTGCAAAGACCTTATCCGTCGGGTTGTCCAAATATTCATGTAAAATGCCTTTACAAAAACATTGTACTGCGACGCATAGCATATCAGGATCTTCACCATCGCGTAGCTTGCCCTTATCACGAGCACGTTCAAAATATTTAGCAAAAAGCTTCAAGGCTTTCTTCTTTTCTTGACGATATTTTTCTTTGTAAATTGAGAGTTCACCTGCGTAATCGCATTTAATATTAAACAGAATCAGGGCTTGTCGTTTCTGCTCATTCTTTTGTAAATCAAGCATCAAATTTATACACAGATCTTTTAATTGTTCTATAGGCTCATCATGATCGCGCTCCAAATCTTGCATGATCATTTCAACAAATGGTCGATGTAGCCTGTCATGAAGGGCTTCGAAGATTTCAGTCTTATTTTTGAAGTGCCAGTAGATTGCCCCACGCGTAACATTTGCCGCTTTTGCGATATCCTCCAACGTTGTTTTGGTGACTCCGTTGGTTGCAAATAACGCTGTAGCTGTGTCTAATATCGTTTCTCGAGTCTTATCGGCTTCTTCTTTCGTTCGTCGCATGATGAATGCTTTCTTTCGGGTTCGAGTCTTGACAACATACATACAAAAATGTATGTTTATAGAATAGCTAAAATTTTTTAATATGTCCAGTTTGTGAGAAACGCAGGAAAAAATTACATGTATAAAATCCTTCCCATCATCGCTTTTGTTTTAATTTTAATCGTTGGCGGCATTTTCTATACGATGTCACATGAGGAGCAAGATAGTGCGAACACTCAAGGCCAAGCACCTATGCAATCTAGTGGTGTACCTGTTTCTGCCTTAGAGATCAAAACACAATCCGTGAATTTCAAACATGAATTACCTGGCCGTATATCAGCTTACCGTCAGTCGCAAATCCGCCCACAAGTCGATGGTATTATTATCAAGCGCCTCTTTGAAGAAGGTGCGGATGTTGAGAAAGGTCAGCAGCTTTATCAGATTGATGATGCGCGTTATAAGGCCGCGTTAAACAGTGCTATTGCGGATCTAAAAAGTGCTGAAGCGAATGTGAAGACAGTTGAGGCAAAATCTAAGCGTTATGAAGATCTCATCAAAATCAATGCGGTTAGCCAGCAAGAATATGATGATGCTAAGGCAGAGCTTGATCAAGCCCAAGCAGCCATTGCGGTTGCTCAAGCTGCTGTAGACCTAGCGCAAGTTAATCTCGACTACACGAAAGTGTACGCACCTATTTCAGGACGTATCAGCCGTTCTTTTATTACTGAAGGAACGCTGGTCACAGCAAACCAGAGCATTAACCTTGCAACGATCACACAGCTCGACCCGGCCTATATTGATATGCAACAATCAGGTTCTGAGGCGATGAAGCTTCGCGCGCGCATGGTTGGCATGGATAATATCCCTGTGACGCTTATTTTGGATGAAGATACAAATACCGCTTATCCGCATAAGGGTAATCTTAAATTCTCAGAAGTTACAATTGATCAAACGACAGGCTCTATTACTTTGCGAGCGCTGATCGATAACCCAGACGGTTTATTGCTTCCTGGTTTATTTGTACGTGCCAATCTAGATTTGGGCCAAAGCGAGGTCTTGATGGTGCCGCAACGTGCAACAATTAGAAATGCAGATGGTAGCCTTAATGTTTGGGTCATTGATGCGAATAACACAGCGCAAGTTCGCCCTATTGAAGTTGAGCAAACTTACGCAGATAACTGGGTTGTTAAATCCGGCCTTGAAGCTGGAGAGCGCGTAATTGTCGAAGGCTATCAAAAAATTAAAGCGGGTGCGGCTGTTAGCCCTAGCCCTTGGAAAGCTGCGCAAGGAGAGTAACTCTTTCCTTGTTGTAAATGCTTATCCGCAAACTGATTACTAAATTTATTTAGCAGGAAAGACCGTAATATTATGGCACGTTTTTTTATTGATCGCCCAGTATTTGCTTGGGTTATAGCTATTATCATCATGCTGGCAGGGATACTCTCGATTGAGTCCTTGCCTATTCAGCAATATCCGCAAGTTGCGCCGCCAACGGTTTCTATTCGTGCAAACTATCCTGGCGCGTCTGCTGAGACTGTTGAAAATTCGGTCACGCAGGTCATAGAGCAACGGCTAACCGGTATTGATTATTTGCGATACTTCTCATCAAGCAGCTCAGATGGCTCTATGAGCATTACACTGACATTTGAGCCAGAAGCAGATCCAGATATTGCGCAGGTTCAAACGCAAAACAAAGTCCAAGGTGCTGTCACACAGCTTCCTCAAGAAGTTCAAGCACAAGGCGTTACTGTTACAAAATCCAATGATAGCTTTTTGCTGGTTGTTGGATTTTATTCAGAGGGCGGTCAACTTTCACAAAATGATTTAAGTGATTTACTCGTTTCCAATTTCCAAGAACCTTTATCACGTATTAATGGTGTTGGGAATGTACGTGTCTTTGGGTCTCAAAACTCAATGCGAATTTGGTTAGATCCTGCAAAACTCTACAGCTATAACCTTACACCGATTGATGTACAAAGCGCGTTAGAAGTACAAAATACTGATATTTCTGCAGGTCAGCTTGGCGGAATGCCTGCGACAGCTAATCAGCAGATTAATGCTACGATCAAAGCTCAATCACGCCTACAGACAGTAGAAGATTTTGAACGCATTATTCTTCGCGTTAATACTGACGGTTCACAGGTTCGCCTCAGAGATGTTGCTCGCGTTGAGCTAGGAACTGAAGATTATGAACGTATTGCACGCTATAAGCGTCAGCCGGCGGCTGGCTTGGCGGTAACGCTTGCCACGGGCGCGAATGCTCTTCAAACTGCGGATGCAGTGAAAGAGCGCGTCGCTGAGCTAGGGGAATCATTACCAGAAAGCGTCAAAATCATCTATCCACTAGATGCGACACCTTTTATCGAACTGTCAATTGAATCTGTTGTTCATACCCTTGTGGAAGCTGTTATTTTGGTGTTCTTAGTGATGCTGCTTTTCTTGCAGAATTTAAGAGCGACCCTTATTCCGACAATTGCTGTTCCTGTTGTTTTGCTCGGGACATTCGCCATCCTTTATGCATTTGGTTTCAGCATCAATGTTTTGACAATGTTTGCGATGGTTTTGGCGATTGGCTTGCTTGTTGATGATGCGATTGTTGTTGTGGAAAATGTTGAGCGCATTATCAAAGAAGAGGGCTTATCCCCAAAAGAAGCAACACGTAAATCCATGGATCAGATTACAGGCGCCCTCGTCGGTATTGCTGTTGTTCTCTCAGCGGTGTTTGTTCCAATGGCATTCTTTGGTGGCTCTGCCGGTGCAATTTACAGACAATTCTCTATTACGATTGTCTCTGCTATGGGGCTTTCTGTTGTCGTTGCTATCGTTTTATCCCCTTCCCTTTGCGCTACTTTATTGAAGCCAAATAAAGAAGGTGAAGACCATAATAATAAGAAAGGTTTCTTTGGCTGGTTTAACCGCGTGTTTAACAAAGGGCGTGATCGCTATGAGAAAACATCCAGCCATATGGCTAAAAAGGCAGCGCGTTATTTCGTGATTTATGGCTTACTTGTTGGCGGTATGATGGCCATCTTTATGCAGCTTCCAACAGCGTTTTTGCCTAATGAAGATCAAGGCTCAATGTATATCATGGTGAATACACCGCCTAGCTCTACAGCTGAACGTACATTGGAATCGGTGAAGCAGGTTGAAGATTACCTCCTCTCTGAACAAGGTGAGAATATTGATCACCTCTTTACTGTGGTTGGTTTTAGTTTTGCTGGCTCTGCGCAGAATGCTGCTTTTGGTTTTGTCGGCTTAAAAGACTGGTCTGAGCGCACAGAAGACTCCCAGAGCGTATTCTCTATTGCTGGTGCGGCAAATGCAGCCTTTTCAAAAATTAAAGATGCCTCAGCGTTTGCTTTCTTCCCACCACCAATTCGCGAACTTGGTAATGCGTCTGGTTTTGATTTCCAGCTTGTTGATCGTGCTGGTAATGGACATGAAGCGCTTATGAATGCTCGTAATCAATTCTTAGGGATGGCGGGTCAAAATGAATTGCTGACCAGTGTACGTCCCAATGGTTTGAGTGACGTGCCACAATATAAAATTAATATTGATAGCGAAGAAGCTTCTGCTTTGGGTCTTTCTTTGAGTGATATTAATAGAACATTGCAAATTGCATGGGGTTCTAGCTACGTCAATGACTTTGTTGATCAGGGCCGTATTAAGCGCGTTTATATGCAAGCGGACGCTCCATATAGAATGATGCCTGAAGATTTATCTGAGTGGTATGTGCGAAATGGTGCAGGCGATATGATTCCATTCAACACATTCTCTAGCTCAGAATGGATCTATGGTTCACCTAAGTTAGAGCGTTTTAACGGTATTTCCTCGATCAATATCCAAGGGGCACCAGCCGAAGGCGTAAGTACGGGTGTTGCCATGCAGGAAGTTCAAAAAATTGTTGAGCAGTTACCTGAAGGTTTTGGTATTGAATGGTCAGGTATTTCTTATGAAGAACGTGCAGCAGGCTCTCAAGCCCCAATGCTATATGCTCTATCTGTTTTAATCATCTTCTTATGTTTGGCAGCTTTATATGAAAGTTGGGTTGTGCCTTTTGCGGTGATGCTGGTTGTGCCATTAGGCGTTCTTGGTGCGGTTGTCGCTTCTTATATTTTCGGTCTACCAAACGATGTTTACCTTCAAGTTGCGCTTCTTACGACAGTTGGTCTGGCCTCTAAGAATGCTATTTTGATTGTAGAATTTGCGAAGGACCTTACAGAAAAAGGAACTCCGCTTATGGAAGCCATTTCCACAGCGGCTAGCCAACGTTTCAGACCTATTTTGATGACCTCTATGGCGTTTATGCTCGGTGTTACTCCACTTGCTACATCAAGTGGTGCAGGTGCAGCTAGTCAGAACGCCATTGGTATTGCGGTTATGGGCGGCATGATGGGCGCGACATTTATTGCAATCTTTTTTGTGCCTATGTTCTACGCAAGTGTTGAACGAATCTTTAATAGGAAACACAATAAGCCTACCGATTCCATGAATAAAGGAGAATAAAGATCATGCGTCATAGCAAACGTTATTTGTTGCTATCTACTGTAAGCTTAATGCTTGCGGGCTGTAACATGATTCCCGATTACCTGCGCCCTGATTTTTCTGCGGCAAATTCATGGACCGAAGTTCAAGGGTATCACCTCAAAAATGGTGATCGTTTTGCAAGTGATATGGATTGGAAGGAGTTCTATGACTCATCGGAAATTCACTTACTTGTCGGCACTGCCCTTCAAAGTAATAAAGACTTAAAAACGGCTGCTTTGAATATTGATGAAGCACGTACGATTTACCGTGTTAACCGCGCCGATCTTTTCCCGAGCATAAATGCGGGAGCGAGTGCGACATTAAGCCAATCCTCTGATGAGAGCAGCGCAACAGGTCGTGCGGCGATAAGCCGCGTTTATGAAGCGCAATTAGGATTAGCGTCATATGAGTTAGATTTATTCGGAAGAATTCGCAGTACAAATGAATCTGCGTTAAATGATTATCTTGCTACAGAAGAAGCTTATGCGATAGTTCGTTCGGCTCTTATTGCAGAAACGACGAATGCATATCTTCAATATCTCGCTGATCAAAAGCTATTGAGCCTTACTAAAAAGACGCTTGATGCACAGTTACAAACCTATCGTATTTTGAAGGAAAGCCTTGATAAAGGCGTTTCCACTAAACAAGATGTGGCCAGAGCTGCGACATCTGTCGAAACGGCGCGTGTAAATTTACACAGATATAATCGCCTCGTTTCCCAAGATACAAACGCTTTATTCCTGCTCATGGGCATTCCTTATGATCCTGAGTTCTTGCCGAAGACAACCTTAGATGAATTTAAGCTAGAGGATAAAATTAACGCAGGCCTGCCTTCAGAGGTACTCTTGTCACGCCCTGATATTCGTCAGGCAGAATATTCTCTCTTAGCAAGTAATGCCGATATCGGCGCAGCGCGCGCGGCATTTTTCCCTAGTATTAATCTTACTGGCGCATATGGATATGCAAGCCGCGATTTAGCAAACCTCTTTAGTGGTAGCGCCTGGGGAGCATGGTCTTTCGTACCTCAGCTTACATTGCCTATCTTTAATGGCGGAGCAAATATTGCTAATTTGGATTTAGCCAAAATTCGCAAAGAACAAGCTGTTGTAGATTATGAGCGCGCAATACAAGAAGCCTTTAGCGATGTCTCAAATGAACTTGTCGCGCGGTCGACTTTAGATAAAGAGCTGAAAGCTCAGCGACGCTTAGTCAATGCCGCACAACAAGTATATGATATTTCTCAAGCGCGTTACAAAGCTGGTATTGATAGTTTCCTAGATGTCCTTGATGCTCAAAGAGAGCTTTATACTTATCAGCAAAATGAAATCGAGATCGAGCGTCAACGTATGGCTAATCTGGTTAACCTGTATGCGGCACTGGGTGGTGGCGCCGATGATACGCCGCTTAAACACGAAGAATAATTTTGTTATTCAATATCTTCGCTAAAAGCCTCATATGAAGGCTTTTTAAGTTTTTTGAGCTTATCTGCATTTTCGTAGATCCAATACATTGCCCCGGCATAATCATAGCTAGTATTACGGCCATTTAGCTTCTCATAGACTTCTTTAGGCTCATAGAATGTCGTTTGACCCTGCATGATTTTTTCTGCAACCTCAAAGAAACGCTTCTTATATTCATCATATGAATAGGTTACAAAATCATCTTTTATACCTGCTATATCCAAAATCACAGCTTCAGTTCTTGAATGAGCCTGCTCTCCATATAGTGAAATACACGGTTTACCGATCATCAATGTGTCAAAGATTGTATTAGAATGGCCAAACGGGAATGGACAAAGCATAATATCCATTTGTTCTAGTGATTTAATATAATCATCATAGAGCTGATACCCTTTAATCGTACAATTTGGAAATTCTCGCGTGAGCAACTCTTTTAAATAGATATGACCGAAGCCCATACCTGAAAGGATAAATGTGGGCCTGACTTCAAAATCAGCTTCATCAACTATTTGTTTCAGGATTTCCAAAAATGGTTTTGTCAGTTTAAAGTGCATACCGACAATGGAAATCTCTATATGTTCTTTTTTCCCTGTATTTTGAGGAATAGAAAAACCGCGCGCCTCTAAGGTTTTGTGCAAAGTGAACGCTGACGGCATTTCATCCAATATGACGCAATCATTCGGGAAGGCTTTAGGCGAATAAAAATCTTTATGCATCAAGACAAAATCTATTTCATTGCTCATTGTTGTCGCTGGATGCCCTAGCCCCATAATTTGCACATCACAAAAACGTATATTTGATAAGACAATCCCCATACCTGTCATCCCTACCGCCGGGTAGAATAAGATATCTGGTGCTAATTCATATATTTTTATGATCGCTTGATCTGCACGAGAATTATTAAATACGATTATGTTCGGGTATTCTTCTTTCATAGATGCATCATAGTTTTCATCAGAAATCATAAGATAAACATCAAACTTCTCTTTCATAGAGCGCATTCTTTTACCCCATGATCTGTACATGGCATGATCTTTTTTGAAATGCTCAGGGAAGAAAATCATGCGCGGCTTTTCTCGCTCGCCTTCTTGATATTTATTCTTTTTGCCCTGCTCTATGGCTTTTCGGATCGCGGGCTTTTTAATGATTTCCTTAAATGTGAATGCTTTCGTATAGGCATTAAAGCTCTTCTTCACATCATGCTTATGCGCGTAATCCAGATAGCTCACATGAAAGTAAGCCTCTGATAGCAATGGAAAAATACCTTTAATAGGCGCAAGATCTTCTATTTTTTTTGCGACAGATAAGAGTTCTATTTTGTTATCATAGGCACGCCCATCCATGCGTGAATATCCAAGAAGTGCTAAGGAGAATGGGATATAATATTTACGCAAAGTTTTTTGGCATATCTCATCAATATTCAGCTTCGTGCCAATATCGAGTAATAAAAGTGCTGCTTTTTGCTTTTCAGGTGAAACGCGTGGGCTGTTTTGTGAAGTGAGCATTTTTTGCACTAAGGGATCTGTATCACTATAATTACATATGCCGAACAGAACATGTATTGCTTCATGATATCGTAGCAGCTTATAGAAAATCTGGTCATCCATTTGGGTCTTATCATCATTAAAAATAATGATTAAGAACTCACTCATTAATTTACTGAACTCGATAATCAACTGCCTTTTAGAAGGATCTTCGTAATCTTCTTCAATACGTGTTCTGACAAAATACTCGGCATGAAACCCATGAATTTTGTCAAAAATAGAAATAATATAAGCCCATAAATCACTCCATTTACGCGCTTCATATAAACGTGCTAAGTGCTGAGGATCGAGTTCATATATTTTATTCATGTGATAAGCCTAAAAATTTACGTCAGAAATATTGATTTCAATATTAAAAATGTTCGTAGAACAGAAGTAATATATAATTTATAATGAAATTATGAAAGTGCCTCCTCAAACGCAAACTTCCAGCCCCTTATATGTTAGCCGTCCAGATTTACCAAATTTGGAAGATACATATAAATATCTTGAGCAGATAAAATCAGCTCGCTATCTCACAAATAATGGGCCTGTTTTGCAAACATTTGAAGCCGCTTTAAGAGATTATCTCAGCGCGCCGCATATCAGCGTTTTTAGTAATGGTACGCTTGCTTTGCAGAGTGCGCTCGCTGGATTTAATTTATCGGGCACTGTGATTACTACCCCCTATAGCTTTGTTGCTACTGCGCATATTTTAAAACCTTTAGGCTTAACGCCTCGTTTTGTTGATATTGATCCTGAAACATTGTGCATTGATCCTCAGCATATAGAGGCAGCTATAGATAAGGATGTATGCGCAATTTTAGGTGTACATGTTTATGGTACGCCATGCGATGTAGAGGCTATTGAGGCTATCGCGCACGAACATAAGCTTAAAGTTATTTATGATGCCGCGCATGCTTTTGGCATCGAGTATAAAGGCCAACCTTTACTCTCTTATGGTGATGCAAGTGTATTAAGCTTTCATGCTACTAAGTCATTTCATAGTGTTGAAGGTGGTGCGATTATAACACCACATAGCCAGCTTGACGAATGGGTGCGCGTTTATAGGAATTTTGGTCTTGATTCTCACGGCAGCGCCTTATTTGAAGGTATCAATGGAAAAATGAGCGAATTGCATGCCGCTATAGGTATGCTCAATCTTGAGCGTTTTGAAGTGCAGCGCGATATGCGCAAACATGTCGTTGAAACATACAAAAGAGAGCTGGCTGATATTCCTGGTATTCAGCTCATAGCCCCTAATAGCGATGCCACTCAAAATTATGGCTATATGCCTATACGAATAACCGCAGATTATGGCCTGGATCGAGAAGCGTTAGTGCATGCTTTTGAAGAGCACAATATTTACCCTCGTCGATATTTCTATCCTTTAATAACTGATATGCCCGCTTATGCTGAGCATAAACAGCTTTTCCCTATCGCCTCTAAAGTCGCAGATGAAATTTTATGCTTACCTCTTTTTCATGATATGGACGTACAAGAGCAAGATAGCGTGATCGCTGTCTTAAAGCACCATGCGCAATAAACTTAGAAAGAACATAAAATGAGTAAAGTCTTTTTCATCACTGGCGCGGCGGGTTTTATAGGCTCGAATTTAGTCAGATCGTTAAGAGCGGCTTACCCTGACGCGGAGCTGATTTCTTATGATCTGCTAACATATGCTGGGCATATAGAAAATTTAAAAGATTTTGAACACGACCCTAAGCATCATTTTTTTCAGGGTAATATTGGTGATGAGAAGCTTGTTTTAGAGATATTAGAAAAGTTCAATGTTGATGCCATTTTTCACTTAGCGGCTGAAACGCATGTTGATCGCTCTATATCAGGTGCTGATCCTTTTATAGAGACAAATGTGGCTGCTCATACACGCTTCCTTAGAACAGCGCAAAATTACCAACAAAGTTTGAGCGCAAGTGCGCAAGAGCAATTCCGCTTCATTCATATTTCTACCGATGAAGTTTTTGGACATTTAAGTATGGATGATCCTGCTTTTGATGAGCGAACTCCTTATGCGCCTCGAAGTCCTTATGCGGCTAGCAAAGCGGCAGGTGATCATCTTGTTAGGGCATGGCACAATACTTATAAACTTCCAGCCATTATTCTTAATTGCAGCAATAATTTTGGCCCCTATCAATATCCTGAAAAGCTTATTCCTTTTATGCTGAGCCGTGCGCTTGCCGGGCAAAGTTTGCCTATCTATGGCTCTGGAGAGCAAATAAGGGACTGGCTATATGTCGAAGATCACTGCCAAGCCATTATTAAAGCTTATGAATGTGGTGAGATCGGGGAGACATATTGCATTGGCGGATCGAATGAACAGCGCAATATTGATATCGTGCGTAGATTGTGTGAAATCCTTGATGAGCGACGCCCTCGTGAGGATAACACCTCATATAAATCGCTTATTGAGCATGTCGAAGATAGGCCAGGCCATGATTTTAGATATGCTATTAATAGTGAAAAAGCGCAAAAAGCATTGTCGTGGAGCGCTGGCACGAATTTTGCTAGTTTATTAACCCAAACCATTGATTGGTATATAGAAAATACTGAATGGATCAACATTGTGCAAAAAAATAGATAGCACATATTGATAAACACTTATGCGTTAGGGGTATGAATATGATTACTAAAGGAATTATTTTAGCTGGAGGTACAGGCACGCGCCTTTATCCCATGACGATGGCCGTGAGCAAACAACTGCTCCCAGTCTATGATAAGCCGATGATTTATTACCCTTTAAGCATCATGATGCTTGCAGGTATCAAAGATATTTTCATTATCACAACGCCCGAAGATCATATGCATTTTCGTAATTTACTAAAAGATGGCTCTCAATGGGGCATATCTATCAATTACGCTATTCAAGATAAACCGACAGGCATTCCCGCAGCATACACAATAGCCGAAGGCTTTTTGGCAGGCGAGGGTTCGGCGATGATGCTCGGTGATAATATTTTATATGGTGCCAATATTGCAGAGCCGCTGATTAAAGCCTGTCATAATGAAAAGGGCGCGACCATTTTCACTTACCAAACGAATGAACCTGAACGCTTCGGCGTCATTAATTTTGATAAAGACAATAAGCCTTCTTCTATTGAAGAGAAGCCCAAAAATCCTAAAAGCAACCATGCGATAACGGGGCTATATTTCTTTGATGAGCGCGCCTCTAAAATTGCTCGGGATTTAAAACCAAGTGCTCGAGGCGAGACGGAAATAACAGATATGATTAAGTTCTATTTGGAAGAAGGAACTATGCAGCATAGCCCCTTAGGCCGAGGCCATTTCTGGCTTGATGCAGGTACTCACGCCTCTATGCTAGAAGCGAGCCAATTCATTGCCATGATTGAGAGACATCAGCGCTATAAAGTCGGATGTATAGAAGAGGTCGCTTGGCGTAAGGGATGGATTAGCGACCAAGAGCTTCATGATATGGCGACAGGACCACTAGCAAAAAGTGGTTATGGGCAATATTTAGAGAGTTTAATTACAGAAAAAGCAGGATAGATTGCCAATGATTATTGCAATCAATCAGCCCTATTTCTCGGCCTATGCAGGATATTATGCGCTTATTCGTGCGGCTGATTTATTTGTTTTTTATGACTGCGTACAATTTCCAAGGCGTGGGCGTGTCCATAGAAGCCAGATCCATAATTCAGAAGCAGGTTTTACGGATGGTTGGCTGACTTTACCGACTCATAAATATCCGCAAAATACGCGTATTGAGGATATTATGATGCAAAAATGGCCAGAGGATTTTCCGCAAAATGCTATGCACAAAATCCTTATCTCTCTTTTAAGTGAGGAATTAGATTTAGCGCCCTATCAGTTAAGCGATACCATGCTGAGTGATTTTCTCTACGCGCATCATGAAGCTGTATTTAAAAGATTAGGGATTACAACACCTATGCTGCGCTCGTCGGATTTAAAAATATCTGATGATATTCGCAGCCAAGATCGCCTCATTAAAATCTGTGAGGAGGTTGGCGCTAATAGCTATATCAACCTCCCTGGCGGTGAAGAGCTCTATGATCCGGAAAGCTTTTTCAGCCATGAGATTGATCTAAACTTTATTGATACAAGCGGGATTGCGCGTTATGGCTATTTACAAGCACTGGCTCTAGGCGATGAGCAATTCAGCATTTTCCTTGAGGAAAGCCGTATTACGCGCTTCAAGCTCTAAAATCTCTTTAGACCAGTTAAACTCAAAATGTTCTTGCGGCGTTATTTGTGCAGCATTGTCCAGCGCTTCATTCAAGGCATGACGATATCTTGAGAGCTTAAATTTTACACTCTCATCCATAGCTTTATTTGGATAAATACGATGAAGCTCTAGCCATGAAAGGTAAGTTTTATCGGCTTTTTGTTGCTGATTAAAGTGAAGCGCATGAGCGATTTCTTCGTCTGTGAAACCACTATTTTCTTTTGCTAAAGGTTCAATCTCTATTCCATTTTGTGCGAAGAAATTTACAAGCGCTTCTGACTGTTCAAGACGCACTATTTTAAGTGATATTTTAGGCGCAAACTCAGAGGATCTTGTTTTGAGCCTTGCCAAGTCCAAGTCTGCTAACGGCCCATAATCGCCAAGCAGTGTTAACTCATCAATAAATTGCTGTGGCGTGGCCGTATAGCCAATCAAGAGATAATTCTTATACAAAGACTTTAATAATGCTGTTACCGGCCTATAAATAATCAGCCATTGCGTATTTTGGGGTGAGATTTGTGCAAGCCTAGCGAGCTTGATATCTGCCGGTAAATCATGCGGTGTAAGGCGGAAGCTTAAATTCTCATATGATAAAGTCACACACCCTTGATGATGAAAGTCTAAGTCTTGTAGAGCTGATGCGATCTCTTCAGCTTGCTCATTAAAAACATCATTAGGAGCAAAGCGTATATCTTTTTCTAAAAATTCGCCTATAGCTTCATGATAAAATTCACCAAGCGCTGCTTTCGGATTACAGCCTAAAAATAAACCACTCTTAGAACCGGCTAAAGAGCGTTGGAGCGAAGTGGATGCAGATTTTGGAAAGCCAATATGAATGATCATAATGCAGGAAACCGTCCTTTCATATTAATAGGCTCATCATCATTAAGCGCGTATGTTGCGCGATAAAGCTCTTCATCTAATACGATTTTAAGTGTGTAAAATGCAGCATCTTCGCCGCCAAAAGACGTTTTGAATTCATATAAAGAATCTTCTTCTTCAATGCCGCCGCCCAGATTCAGTATAGACGCGCCCATTGCTTTGGCTTGTAATATTGAATACCAAAGCACGGCACGACCTGAATTTGAAACATCAACGTTATAAGCACTTAAAATATAATCGTGCTCAGCCCCGTTGACGACGCCAATCACGGATCCTCCAGCATAGTTTTGCTCCGCATCATAGATAGAAATAGCATATATATTATGCGCACTGAGCATCGTTTCTAAGTCCTGAGCGCTATAGCAGTAAGCTGCAGAAAACCCATTACGCTTTGCGATTTGATCATAATATTGATGGAAACGCTTATCATATTCTGGTTTTACGCTATAACCTGCTTTCATCATTTGACGAAGGCGGCTTCTCGTATCTCGACGGCAGCGCATAAGGAGATCTTCTTCATCCTCATTAAGCGAAATATTGACGCGTATGCGCTGCGCGATCTCATATTTATCTTGCTCAAAATATTTCGATAGAAGATTTGATATTTCCGATTTTACGTCATGCCCCCTATATTGCAAAAAAGCACTCGCTGCATTTTTTTTATTATAATTTAGCGCAATATAATCTAGCTGATCGTTTAGCGCTTCTATATTAGTTGCGCTTAAAAAACCAGGTGGGCTAGCGATATGTGTTGTTTGCTTATCCTCTTTAAACTTTAAGGAAACCATGGGGCTAGCGCTTAAAGACATATCAAGTTCGTGCAGCACAGATAATTTTTGCGCAAGCGTTTCGCTATAACGCAGATCAGCCCAGTAGGGCTGATTTTGTTGATTATTTGGAGCAGTGAGATCACTCATCACTTAGCCTTGATCAGCTTTATAGAAACGCTTTTCACGTGGTTTGTAAAACTCGGATAATGTTACTGGTGTAAGAGCGTTATAACCTAGAATTTGTTTTAATTCATCGGGTATACGGTTTGCAAAATCATAGCCAAATGCACGCGGGTAATCGAGGCTTTGTTTCATCAAAGGCTTTGAGAAGAATGGCGTAATGATACGGCGCACTTTATCAGAATTATTCGTGCCTGCCGCATGCCAAATATTGCTATCGAAAACCAATATATCGCCTGCTTTACCTGTGGCGCGTACAGAATTTTTATAGAAGAAATCTTCATCAGGTTTATCATCTTGATATTGCGAGCCTTCAAGCATCCATGTTGCACCATTTTCTTCTGTGCAGTCATCAAGCATGATCAATGTGTTCACTGTTAGGCGCTCTTTACCGGAGAATGAACGAATATCTCTATGTATTCTTTGCGTATATATGCCTGTTTGAGGCAGAACATAGCTAGTGCCCATAGTATTTAGAATATAGCGGCCACCGAAATAATTTTCTAAAAATCCATGAAGCGGATTTGGATTAATCATTTCTAACTGTGCTGGGCTTAGCACAACTGTGTGGTGATAGGCGTTTTTTGTTTCTTCATATACGCCCTGTTCTTTGTGAATCTCATCATATGTTGGGCGGATTTCATCAAGCTCTTCACAAGCTTTGGCTATAAGCTCAGCAGAGTATACACCTCTAAAGGCGGTCCAACCTTTTTCGGTAATTTCTTTTTCGTGTTTTTCAATATCGATCTGAGTCATTAATAAGCCTCACTTTTATATTTTAGACGCTTGATTATACCATAAATTCGTATGTTACGTCAGCCATATAAAGTAAGGCTTATTGAAGTATTTATATCTTACGCGTTATGAAGAGCGTACCTGAAGCAAGAAGTCATCAACGCTCTTATTCAGTGTCTCGCTACGCTTGCTTAAGCCTTGAGCCACATCAGAGAGTATCGCCGAAGATTCTCCAGTTTGGTTCGCACCAGCTTGTACACTCGTGATATTGGTTGCCACATCCTTAGTTGCAGCGCTTTGTTCTTCTACGGCGCTAGAGATAGCCGTACTTATCTCATTGACCTGTTCAATCATATTTGTGACTTTTCTGATCGCTTGCGCAGTTGTTTCACTCGCGCCTTGGATATTGTTGATATGCGAGCCGATCTCCCCTGTTGCAGAAGCTGTCTCTAATGCAAGCTTTTTCACTTCTGATGCAACCACAGCGAAGCCTTTACCTGCATCTCCAGCTCTTGCAGCTTCGATTGTTGCATTAAGAGCGAGTAAATTTGTTTGATCCGCAATCTCAGAGATAAGCGCTGTCACCTCGCCGATTTTTTCTGCTGCTTCAACAAGGCCCGAAACAAGATTTTCAGAAATTTTTGTTTGCTCTACGGCAGTACCAACAACTTTTACAGCATTGGTAACTTGCGTTGAAATCTCATGGATTGAAGCGGAAAGCTCTTCAGTTGTTGCCGCAACAACATTTGATCTAGAGCTCGTATCATCCGCAGAAGCCGCCAAACTATTTGATGTGTTTTGCACTTGCTGGATTGAAGAGACAACGTCTGCAACAAGTGTCTTTACATTGGCCTCAAAATCATTAGCTAGAGCTAAGCTCTCTTCTTTTCTAGGTGTAAGATCGGTTGCAAATTTCACAACTTTGAATGGCTTGCCTTCGGCGTCAAATATAGGATTATAGCTGGCCTCAATCCATATTTCCTTGCCGCCCTTGCCATAGCGTTTATATTGTGCCGCCTGAAATTCACCTGCTGCTAGCTTTTTCCAAAAATCTTTATATTCCTGACTTGCCGCATATGCAGCATCTGCAAACATACTATGGTGCTTACCTTTTACTTCATCAAGGCTGTAACCCATGACGCTTAAGAAGTTATCATTCGCATCTAAGATAGTACCATCTAACGTGAATTCGATGACGGCTTGTGAGCGATTGATAGCATTGACAATACTTTCTCTCTCAGCACTTTTTAATATCTGTTTCGTGATGTCTGTTGCGAATTTAACAACCTTATAAACCTTACCTGTTTTTGACATAATGGGGTTATAGCTGGCCTCAATCCATATTTCTTTGCCGCCCTTACCATAGCGTTTATATTGAGCCGCTTCAAATTCACCTGCTGCTAGTTTTTTCCAAAAATCTTTATATTCCTGACTTGCCGCATATGCAGCATCCGCAAACATACTATGGTGCTTGCCTTTTACTTCATCAAGGCTATAGCCCATTGTCTTTAAAAAATTCTCATTCGCGTCGAGAACTGTACCATCAGGTTTAAACTCAATGACAGCCATTGATTTATCTAAAGCCGTTTTGATATCGGCCATTTCAGTATTGAGTGAAAAGCTGCTTGAAAAAGGCATGTATATAGTCTCCTAAATTAAGAGGTTAAAAATACTTGCCCTTAAGTTTTTGCACATATTATGTTTGCGCTTAATTATATATTAGCGCAAAATTAGTAAAAAATTTATTTAAATATCAAGTACATACGTGTGTCTTAAGAATACATACTAAAGCACTATCTATTGCATAAAGCTGGTCAATTGCGGGAAGAAGATAACGGCAAGCAGTGCAATAATTTGTATGATTACAAAAGGAAATACACCTTTATAAATTGTAGTGGTTTTAACTTGCGGGGGCGCTACACCTTTTAGATAAAACAAGCTAAAGCCAAATGGCGGCGTCATAAACGATGTTTGTAAATTCATCGCAATTAAAATACCGAACCAGACCATATTCAGCCCTAAAAGTTCTGCAATTGGCGCTAAGATCGGCACAACAATAAAAGCAATTTCGACAAAATCAATAAAGAAGCCAAGTATAAATATTGCTAGCATTGCTAATGCTAAAAATGTCCATTTTTCACCCGGCAAATCCGAGAGAAACTCTTCGACGATCATATCGCCGCCAGAGTAAGTAAAGACCATAGCAAATGATGTTGCCCCTACGAGCACCGCAAACACCATCGCCGTCACTTTGACTGTTTCTTTTGCAGCCCAATTTACATCCGAGAATTTAAAGTTTTTACCCATATAGATTTTTGCCAAAATCATTGAGCCTATAGCCCCTAATGCAGAGGATTCTGTTGGAGTGGCGATACCTGCAAGGATTGATCCAAGCACGACAACAATCAGCAATAAAGGCGGAAAGATATTCCACAATGCCTCTTTAATCAGCTCGCCTTTATTCTCAGCTTCTGATGGAATTGGAGGGGCTGAATCTTTGAAAATATGAGTATAGACCCATACATAAACCAAATATAAACCAACGAGCAAAAAGCCCGGTAACATCGCGCCTTTAAACAAATCCCCCACAGGTACGGATAAAACTTCACCCAATATAATGAGAATGATTGAAGGTGGGATAATCTGCCCCAATGTCCCTGCCGCACAAATCGTTCCTGTTGCAAGGCGCTGATCATAGTTATATTTCATCATCACTGGTAATGAGATGACCCCCATCGCGACAACGCTCGCGCCAACCACGCCGGTGGAAGCTGCAAGGAAGGCTCCAACGATAAGCGTTGAAATTGTCAAGCCGCCAGACCTTGAGCCAAAAAGGCGTCCCATTGATTCAAGCAAGCGTTCGGCTAAACCCGATTTTTGCAGCACAACACCCATAAAAATAAACATCGGTATGGCCATAAAAATCGTATTACTCATGATGCTGAATAATCGATAAGGGATAAATTCATATAGCCCCGGCCCTTCAATCCAAATCCCTACGAGCAGTGAAAGACCTGCAAAGGTGAAGGCAATTGGGTAACCAGTAAAAAGGAAAATAAGTGCGAAAAGGAATAAATATAAACCAATCATGCTTGTGGTGCTTTCTGCTTATTCTCACATAGAGAAATGATCTCTTTCAGCATTACAGTGATCGCGCTCAACACGACAAAACCAAACGCTATAGGGAGTAACAGCTTAATCGGCCATAAGCGCGGCAAACTACCTGGATTACCTATATTTTCGCCGCTTTGATAAGAGTGTTCGAAATAACCCCAACTGTAATAAGCGACTAAGCCGCAAAATGGAATTGTGAAAATTAAAGTTCCGATAATATTGATTATAGATTTAACGGCTGGTGAGAAATTATCATAAAAAACATCGACACGTACATGCCCGTCTTCTTTCAGCGTATAGCCCATGCCTAGGAGAAAGACGATTGAGAACCAATGCCATTCCAACTCTTGCATACCGATGCCGCCGAACCAGCTGATATGGCTATCATACCATGTATAGAGATCCATCGCCTTCATTAGATCGACAAAGATATAGCGAACGAAAACATCTAAAAATACATTACCAATCATAAGCATCAAAGCTGCGACGCAAATCCAGCCGCTAATATCGATGATCTTATTTAAAATTTTTAAAACTAAGCGCATGGGGGAAAAGCCTAAGTGTAGAAAAAAATAAGCTACTCGGCTCAGGATGAAACCGAATAGCTTAATATAGCTTAATTATTGTTTTGATAGCAACTTATTCAGATAAGTTGTTGAGGTAAGCTTTATCTGAAATATTTGTCCATTCGCGTGCTTTCTTTGAATATTCACGCTGAGACTTAATGATTTCAGCTGTAATGCCACCTTTAGCTTCGAACTCATTTACAAGTTCTTCAGTTGCAGTTTTCAGCGCAGACATCACTTCTGGCGGGAAGGTCTTCACTTGCACTTCTGGGTAATCTTGCTTGATAGAATCCCAAATCACTGCGTTCTCATAATATGATTCAGCGGCCATCTCAAATGCAGCTTCTTGCATTGCAATTTCCAAGATTGCTTGAAACTCTTCTGGCAGCGCTTGGAAAGCTTTTTCATTCACTAAGAATTGAAGCTCTGTTGCTGGCTCATGCCAACCCGTATAGTAGTATGGTGCGATTTTTTGAAAGCCCATATCCAAGTCCATTGCCGGCCCAATCCACTCAAGCGCGTCAATCGTTCCGCGTTCTAGTGCTGTGTATAGCTCACCTGGGGCAATATTAGTTGGCTTAGCACCTACTTTAGCGAGTACCTCTCCAGCAAAGCCTGGGATACGCATTTGTAGACCTTGAAGATCTTCGATGGAGTTAATCTCTTTTTTGAACCATCCACCCATTTGGTTACCGGTATTTCCGCCTGGATAGTATCTCATGCCATATTGGCCATATACTTTTTGTGCAAGCTCTTTACCGCCGCCAAAATAATACCAGCCTGTTTGCTCTGCTTCGATCATGCCAAGCGGCATTGTTGTAAAGAAGAGTGTGTTAATATCTTTGCCCTTCCAATAGTAAGATGCAGAATGCGCCATTTGATACTGACCAGAGCTTACAAAATCAAATACGCCCAATGGGGATTTATGCTTATTGGCCGAATCAATGATGATTGTAAAACGCCCGCCAGACATTTTTTTCACGTTCTCTGCCATACGGCGTGGAACTTCACTAAAGAGAGAAAAGTTTGTTGGCCATGTTTCAGCAAGACGCCATCTCACCTTTTGATCCTGAGCATCAGCTGGTGAGGATAATAATGACGTTGCCATAGCAAACATCATTAAAGTTAATAGTTTTTTCATCATAAATCCTTTGCGTATAATTAAAAATACTTCAAGGAGTGTATCAAAAATAAGAAAAAGAATCTGTAATTTTATGGAACAATCTTACCGTGGTCTGCGTTTGATATAATGGAGTTATATTGTCTTTAATTATTATATCGATAGGCCATGAAAAAGAACGCTTTTACAATCTATATTAACGCAAATTCAGGTACAGTGAATAACCTTGGAAAAGACGCTATTGAAGACCTGATAACGCGCTCAGAGCTTGAGATTAAATCCTTGCACTTTCTTGACACTGAAGAGCTTTCAAAACGCCTAGAGCACCATGATAATTCTGAAGCTAATATTCTTATCGGTGGTGGGGACGGCACCATAAAACTGGCTGCAGAAAAGCTCATCCATCAAGAGCAAGCTTTTGGCATCCTTCCACTCGGAACCATGAATTTAATGGCTAGAGATTTAGGTATAGCCGTAGAGCTGGACAAAGCTATTCAATCCTATGCTCAGGGTTTTAATGTACGTCATATTGATGTCGGCAAAGTTAATGATGATATTTTCTTATGCTGCACTGGTATTGGCACTATGCCAGAGGCCTCGGTTTATAGGGAGCATAATCGTAATGATGCTCAGCCTATCTTAATCCCTAAAATGATGGCCTATATCTTGGATCAACTCGATAAGAGCAATCACCGCAAGCTCACTTTGAAAGTTGGATCGCACAAAAAACGTATTAAAACAGCGGCGCTTATTGTTTCAAATAATATATATGAGGCCGGACAGAACCTTAATGAAGGAAATTTCATCAGGCATCATCTTGATCAAAATTTACTCGGTATTTACTCAGCACGCCCAAATACATTTTGGGATAAGGTTCGTTTAGTTTTTCGCACCAGTCTTGGTCAATGGAAAGATGATCACTCTCTTGATCAATGGAGCAGTAAAGAGCTTGAGGTTGGATTTGAAGGTCAAAACGCCTTGATATCTCTGGATGGTGAAACACAAGAATTTGATAAGCCCCTTAAATTTTCAATACTCCCTAAATCACTTCCAGTTATAGTGCCCCAGAGCGCGCAAGGCTCATAACATGGCGACAAAAGCACTGACAGATACGCTCAATGCGCTCATGGAAGAAAGTGAAGGGGATAAGATCTCTTTTGGTGATGTTGCCCAAGCGCTCAATCATAGGGGGTTTGGTCCATTGCTTATTGCTCCTGCCTTAATTGGAATATTACCTACAGGTGCGATACCATTAATGCCCGATATCTTAGCGGCTTTCATATTTCTTATGAGTGCCCAGCTTATCTATGGGCGTAAATATCCATGGATTCCGAAGCGCCTCGAGCATTTTTCTTTTGATCGTGCTCAGTATGAAAATGCAGTAAAAAAAACGCGCCCTTATACTGAGTGGATTGATAGTTTTTTCCATCCGCGTTTAAAGTTTTTAACAGGTCATATTGCGCAAATACTCATAGCCCTTTTATGCATCATTCTTAGTGGCGTGATTATTTTGCTTTCCTTTATACCTTTTGCTGCATCAATTCCATTTGCAGCCGTGCTGCTTTTTGGATTAGCATTAGCTGTGCATGACGGTTTATTAACTGCTATAGGCATTGCGTTTGTAGCGATAAGTTTTGCCTCAATCCCTTTCCTATGGAGTTCATTACCATTTTAAAACTTATTCATTTATCGGACCTACATTTTGGAACAGAGAGCCCTGCTATTGTTGATGCTCTTATTAAGGCGATAGAAGAGATTGCCCCTAATTACGCCATATTAAGTGGAGATTTCACTCAAGTTGGTAGCCGTGAAGAGTTTGAACTCGCTCAGAGCTTTATTCATAAGCTTCCATGCGAAATGCTCTGTGTGCCTGGCAACCATGATGTGCCCGCCTATAACCTCATTGAAAGATTCGTATCTCCATTTGATAAATATAAGCACTATATACAAGATGAGCTTAACCCTTTTTATCATGAGAAGAAGATTACTATCGCTGGCTTAAACTCTGCGCGACGCTGTCTTGCGCATTGGAATTGGGCCAATGGCGCGATTTCAGCCTCACAAAGAAAAATTTTGAAAAAGCGTATGGAGAATGATCAAAGCGCTTGGCGGATATGTTTCTTTCATCACCCTATTCATAAAGTCGATGAAATGCCATTAGATGTTACGGTTTTTGGGCGTAAAAGAACTTTAAAAACTCTACATGATTTGAAGTTTGATTTGGTTCTTACTGGACACGTACACCATGCGAGCATTTCCACTTTAGGGGATGAGGAACATCAAACTATTTATTTAAGTGCTTCAACAGCCCTTTCGTCTCGTACGCGCTCTCAAGAAAATGGCTTTAATGTTATTAGCCTCCATGATGATCAGATGCATATTGATATCTATGCTTTGCAAGGCAACAGCTTTTCAATCATGAAATCATTTTCACAAAAGAAACTTCATCATGAGAGTTTTTCTAAAAGCTCATAACAAAGCTGCTTTATATGATCGATATTGAGTACCATCTTTTCTAGATATTTAAGGTCATATTCGATTTCTTTAAGCTGTTTTTTCAAGCCCTCTTTCTGACACTCCGTATTTGCAAGATCACATAATATCTCAATTTTCTTTAAAATATGGTACATGATATCTGGCTTATCTCTGGCGGAATGGCGCATTTGATCAAATGCAGAAAAAATCATATCCGCTTCATCACTTTGTTTAGCCCATAAGCGTACTCTATCTTGAGAATCCACCAAACACTCTGGAGGGGTATCTTTTTTAAACAGGATCGCCAAAGCTGATGATAAACGATCAAGAACAGTGAAGGCTGTGAAATTATCATCCATACCTGGGGATTGAGCCCTTAAGCCTATTTCGACCAGATGACGAATAGAAAATTCTATATCTTGGGTTGGTGTTCTCGTATTGCCGATAATAAAACAGTTTCTTATTTCCTGTTCTATTTCTTCGCTATATTTTTCATTGGTTGGATATATACGTACACCATCTTCACCTTCGACAAGGAAGTGCCCCGCTTTGAAGTGAATTTCTATGTAATATTTATGCTGCTCCGCTATTTTTAGGATATGGTCATAATCGATATTTTGAACATAACCGCAGCGATTGAAATATAGTCTTTGCTTTTTACGTTCAAAGTCTTTTGGCCAGTCATCATCTTTTTGATGTCGCGCGTTATTTGCGTTTGATTTTTGCTCGCTAATCGTTAAGCGGTCTAAAGATTTAATCAAATCGTTAGCTACTCTTAGAATAACCTGATCAGCTATACTTGATTGCGCCACGTGATGCACAAATGCCAAGAGCACAAATAAATTGGCAAAGCAGATAGCGAATATAAAACTAATTGTCAGCCTTGGTGATACAGCACTTTTCCCGACATCATGCAAAATAATTGTCATTAAAAAACACGCAATGACAGAGCCAAAAAATAGCCCAATAAAGTCTTGTGTTTTTCTGTCTGACATAAAAGTACGGATCAAACGCGGGCCAAGCTGCGTCGCGGCTAAAGACAGAACTACCATTGTGATTGATATCGCTAGGGTCGTCATAGTGATCATTGAGGATAACAAAGCCAAGATGACAGCTTTTGCATCCTCATTGGTGCCGCTAAAGAAAATAGAGGGCAAATCAATATTTGAAAGATAATGCGTTTCCACTGAATAAATACCCAGTGTTAACGCAAAATAAGCTGCACAAAAAAGCGCTGGAACAAACCATAGGCTTGCTTTGAGGATCTGCCATATATTGTAAATTCTAGAAATCATCGTTTCGCAATAATATAAACGGCATGAACAATACCTGGAACGTAACCCAAGACTGTCAGCAAGATGTTAATCCATAAATGCTTCGTAAGACCAACCTCCATAGCTACACCAATCGGCGGCAGTAATATTGAAAAAATTATTTTAATGATATCGCTAGGCTCATTCATTTTATGTCTCCTTGTTTGATAGATTGATTATTGCGCACTAGAAAAATGTGCGTTTATTAGCTTTGCCTTAACACCGGATTCATTCATATCGCCCAATGCTGAATAGCCAATTGCAGTTACAAGCAGTAAAGAAAACGCCCATAAAAATGCTGATATTTTTAATATTGTGTAATCCATTTTATTCTCCCTTTTTATATAGTGAACAATAAAGAAACCGCTCGTTAATACTAACGAACGGCTTCAAAAATAGTTCCAATACAATAACTTAGTTTGTTATTGATTTTTCAAAAGCTTCGAACTGAACAGATTGATTAGCACTTAGCTTCATGTTCAAATTACCATCACGCTCAGGCACTAAAGTTGGTTCATCAAATGAAAGCGCAACATTTTTAGCGCCCATACCTAATGTACCACCAACCGAAACGATAAGCTGTTCAGCTTGGCCATTATCAAAAACGATGTTATCAATCGCCGCGAGCTCTTCGCCCTCAGCACCGAGTAGCTCACCATCAAGTAATTTAGAAAGGCTATAGCCATTGCTTGGCATGATACGTACATCTTTGTTGATCTCGCCTGGCTCATATGAAAAGCTTGCTGCGTGATCGATCGTTTTTTCATCGATTGAGGCAATCACATCACCATCAGCACTGCGTGTTGTAAGAACACTGTAATCGAAGGCTACAAGTTTACCTAAACCTGTAAACTCACCATCAGCGAGAATAACCATCATCGCGTTACCGTCTTCACTCATAATGATGTCATGCACTTTTGCGACGCGTTCACCATCAATGTTATAGACTGGTTTACCGATCATATTCGTTGCCGTTGTTTTGACGTCGATATTGACCTGCTCAAAGCCTGAATCTTCATCCGTATTCAGAGCATGTTTAGCATCTTTATACATATCTTTAGCTTTTTCGCTTACTGTATTCGCAGCTTCAGATGCATCTTTTTTCATATTTTTATATGCTTTTTTAGCATCCTGCGTAAAACTCCCTGTTGAGCTTTCAGCAGCGGCTTGGCTACCAGGCTCTGCGGCACTTTTCTCTGCGGCATTCACAGCTGGCGCGCTTAATAAAATTGCTAAAGCTGAAGTAGCGGTTAGAAGTGTCTTTTTCATTGTATATCTCCTTTTGTCATGCGTTATACGCTTAAGCAAACGAGTGGTTTCATTAAAAGTTCCAATAATAAATCATAAAAAAAGGCCGGCTATTTATATAGCCGACCTAGTCTTTACGGGATTTTGCAGGGTATCTGTGGGGAGGAGAGCGTTATCCCGCAAAGGTAATTATCTACGGATGCAAACAGAATCAAATTTACCGATTTTGTCTTCTGCTTTTCTTTTTATATCTTCTAAATCAAGAAGCAGATCTGTTAAGTCTTGCTCTGTAGCGTTCACGGCATCGTCTTCATCAATAGCACGCGTTTGTATCACTAAGATGTTGCTGCGCTTAGATTTATAATCTTTCTTTACATACATATCTGCGATCATCGGATGTGTAACGCCCAATACTGGTTTAGATGTTTGAAAAATATTTTGCATCGTAGGTACTCCTTATAACGTTGCGATGATTTCACTTTTAAGGTGATTCTGTATCGGCGATATGGCGACTTTGTTTCAGTATTGAAAAATATTGTTTCTGTTTTGTAGCTTTAACGACAATCGCTTTTCTTATATTAGGCCGCAAGCTGATAGACATGCGATTCACCCGCGTAATAACTTTGGGATGCATCTAACCCAGCATTTTCTTCAAGTGCTTCTTGTAAATTATCGCGCGCTCTTGATAGGCGTGAGCGAACTGTACCTACTGGGATTGATAACTCATCAGCCACTTGTGCATAGCTTGCACCTTCAACACAGATTTTTACTAAAATATCCTTATGCTGATCTGAGAGCTGGTCCATGGCGATGCTCACATCCTTAACTTCCATTTTCTTATCTTGTGAAGCATTGATGCTTTGCGCCTCAATATAAGGCTCTGGATCATATTGTGTTTCAAATTTAGTTTTACGACGGTAAGTCGACACGAATAGATTGAACATGATTTTAGATACCCAGCTATATAGATTAGTATCTTCTTTAAAGAGATGCTGCTTTTCGATTGCGCGTAGCAAAGTTGCTTGAAGTAAATCCTCTGCATCAGAGGCATTATGCGTTAAACGGTAAGCAAATTTGCTTAAACGATCTGTTTCATTAATAAGGCTAGCGTTGTCAAACATACTGATACTCCTTTAAATCATTTCTTATGAGCTGTGCTTTTGTCATGCGTTTGCTCATCTCTTATGATTTAACTTTACGCAGCCTTCGTAAGAGGGTTTTGTCTGGAATGTATCTTTTTTGAAAAACTTTGTTTCTGTTATGTAACAAAGCGTGCTATAGCTCATTGATGAAAAAGGGAACGATCTTAAGCATTGATGATGATGAGAACCTTCAAACGGTTACCTCACAATATTTAGAGGATGATGGATATAAAATCATCTCGGCTCTCAATGCCGCCTCAGCCTTAGAAAAAATAGAAAATTCCCCCATTGATGTCATCTTACTTGATCTTGTGCTTCCTGATGGTGAAGGCCTTAGTCTGATTCCTCAATTTATGAGTAAAAGCAATGCCGCTATTATTATTGTCTCCGGCAAGAGTGATACGACAGAAAAGATTATTTGCCTGGAAATGGGCGCGGATGACTATATAACAAAGCCTTTTGAAATGCGTGAGCTCTCTGCGCGCATTAAAGCGGTGATGAGACGTAAAGGCGCGGATAAAAGCAATAAAGACACAGCCTCAAATGAGCCCACACAAGATATCATTGAGTTTGAAAAATGGAAAATTGATCGCGCGCAATATCAAGTCTTTGATAAAAATAATGTGTCTCTTGATTTCACAACGGGTGAATTTCAGCTTTTAAATGCCTTGGTCTCTGCTCCTAATCGCGCGCTAAGCCGTGAACAACTGTTTGAGCTCACCCGCGATGGTGAGTTTGATGCCTATGATCGTGCGATTGATATACAAGTCGCCCGTATCCGTAAAAAACTCAATGATGATGATAATGAAATCATTAGAACAGTTCGCGGAATTGGCTATATGTTCTCAAACCAAAAATAAAATTTTCAAGATATTTTGGAACTGATCGTTAACTTGCTCGTTTGACCTTTCGTAACTGAAAGGAGTTAACAATGCCAAAATCTAAATCAACTTACCCTGAAATTAGTGATATTCGTGATGATCTTGATTCATTACGTCACAATGTCGTTGAGCTTACAAAGCATGTAAAAAAAGACGGTGCGGAGCAGACTGAAGTTCTTAAAGAGAATATTGGTCAGCGCTTATCTTCTTTGCAAGCTTCAGGACGCTTACAATATAAAAATGCTGAAGCGAAGATCAAAGCTAAGCCAGCTCAATCAGTCGCTATTGCCTTTGCTGCCGGTCTTGCTGCTAGCATGTTATTACGCCGGAGATAATCATGAATAGTCTGCTCGCAACTGCTGAAAATATGCTTATTGATCGTGTCTTAAGCAATGATGTGCCCTTCACTGGAAAGAGTAAGGCTGGTGTAAGTCTATATGCTCTTGCCGGGACATTATTCGTCACTTCGTTAGGCTTTTTTATAGTCGCCGCTTATCTTTGGATGGAGAATAATTTTTTTCCACCTGAAAAGGCAGCGGCTATGGCAGGCGGGCTGATTTTAGCTTTATCTTGTTTGTGCGCTGGCGCTGCATATCTCATTTTGCAATATAAGCGCTCTCGTGCACGTAAGCTTAAAGCTGAGCTTACGCAAACATTACACACACTTGCAGATATTGCTGAAGAAGAGCTTTCACAACCTATTAAGGATAACCCTAAAACTTCGGTATTGATTGCTTCTTTAGCAGGATTTATTGCAGGCGATAAATTTCTTTAAAAAAATTAGAAACAGGCTTTATGGCCTTACTTAAAAAAACAAGGAGACTCAACTATGTCAGTATCAAAAAACAAACTCTTAACTCTCTCAGCCTTAGCATTAGCGTGTATTTCACTTAGTGCTTGTAACACGATTGAAGGTGCGGGCCGTGATATTGAGCATGCTGGTGAAACAGTTCAGGATGCTGCAGAATAACTTTTATATTTTTAAGATTTATTCTTTAATAAAAGCCCAGCTTATTCGCTGGGTTTTTTTATGCTGCATTCTTATTTTTCTCTTTAAGATAGCGGAAAATTTCACGTTTCAAATCATGCTCAACAATAGGTTTGGGCAGATAAGAGTCCATGCCAGCATCAATGCATTTGTCTTTATCACCAACAAGAGCGTGCGCGGTCATACCAATGATTGGGGTGTGCTCTAAATTTTTACTCTTTTCAAGCTGGCGGATTTTTGATGTCGCTGCAAAGCCATCCATTTCAGGCATCTGAATATCCATTAGAATAATATCATAATGCTTCTCGCTCCAAGCTTGTAAAGCCTCAACACCTGTTTTGGCTATGTCATATTCCAGACCGAGCTCTTCTAGAATATAGCTAATCACAACGATATTACCTTCGTAATCTTCAACGAGAAGAATTTTATTCTCTCCGCTGAGCTGCGCTCTGATTTTGTCATTTAATTTACGGTGATCTATTTCGTTAGTTTTTGATGTGCTTTCTGTCAGGCTATACTTAGCAGGGATAAGCAGTGTAAAGGTTGATCCTTTTCCAGCTTGGCTACTCAGAATGATGTCACCGCCCATAAGTTGCGCAAGATTACGAGAGATTGGCAAGCCTAAGCCTGTGCCGCCGAAACGTCTTGAAACAGAAGAATCCGCTTGCTTGAAGCGTTCGAAAACCATATCAAAATTCTCCGGCGCGATTCCGATCCCCGTATCGGTAACCTCGACGCGTAAGAATTCGCTTCCGTCTCTATCTTCAATATCGGCTTTAATTGTCACGCCACCTTCATCAGTAAATTTGATGGCATTATTGATCAAATTCACCAAAATTTGACGTATGCGTAAATCATCACCGTAAAACTCAATATTTTTAATATCGCTATAATCAAGGACAAAGCTTATACCTTTTTCAGAGGCTTTGAGAGACATCATGCTGATAACATTTTCAAAAACCTCATCAAGATGAAACACTGTCTCATCGAGTTCAATCTCTCCGCTTTCAATCTTTGAGAAATCCAAAATATCATTAATCAGATCTTTTAGAGAAGATGTGCTTGAGAGCAAAGTTCTCACGAGGCTGGCTTGCTTGTCGTTAAGCTCATCTTTCTTTTTCTCAAAAATTTCTGCAATACCGCTGATCGCTGTTAGAGGCGTTCTGATCTCATGGCTCATATGTGCCAAGAATTCGCTCTTTGCTCTATTGGCATCCTCAGCTTGGTCTTTTTCCGCGACCAGACGATCACGCTCTTTAATCACATGTGTAATGTCTGTATGTGCGCCGACCATTCGATAGGCATTGCCATCATGATCATAAAGCGCTTTGGCGCGCGATTGTATCCAGACCCAGCGCCCAGATTGGTGCTTCATTCTAAATTCTTGTCTATATTCAGATAAATTCCCCTCAATATATTGCTGAATATAGCCCCATGATTTCTTGAGATCTTGAGGATGGAT
Source organism: Micavibrio sp. (assembly GCA_002687495.1). Classification (GTDB taxonomy): domain Bacteria; phylum Pseudomonadota; class Alphaproteobacteria; order Micavibrionales; family Micavibrionaceae; genus TMED27. The sequence goes on from NZAJ01000002.1 coordinate 82,847, forward strand.
AAGCGATTTTAGATCCTCGATTGTGCCGATATAGGATTTTTTATCATAGCCCAGCATTTGGAAGAAACGACCAGAATAAAAAACTTCTTCCTTTTTTAAGTCCCAATCAAATATGCCGTCTTCAGTCCCGTCAATAGCGAGTGCAAAACGCTCCTCTGTATCTTTAAGGGATGCTTCAACGCTTGTTTTCTTTCTTTTCGCATTTAATAAAAACCCATTAAATATGAGCAGAATAAAACTACCGCCAATAACGCTAAAGAGTAGAGAGCTCAGATATTGATCTTTCTTTTTATCTAAAGCTGCAAATGTTTTATCCAGTTTTGCGTATTCTTCTTCAAGAATAGATTTATTGATGCGCATGATGTTGTTTTTAATATTATCTAAAATCTCAACATCTTTTAGGGCCTGCTTGTCGACTTTAGGCGCAATGATTTCAGCACGCTGCTCTAGCTGATTTGAAAACTCAACAAAATGACTACGAATTTCGTTTAGACGGCTCTCTTGCGCGGGATTATCATAGAGTAGTTCCGATATCATCGCTATGCGTTCAGACACACCAGCCTTTTTGTCTTCATATTCTTTAAGGAAATCCTCATTCGCTGTAATGATGTAACCACGCTGTGCGGCGAGCATGGCTTCCACTAGCATAGATAGCTGCTCAGCTTCAGAGATCACATCATGTGTTACAATAACGCGTTCATCGGCTTTATCGAGGTCGTTATTGCCCATGACAAGGCTGTAGCTGATAGCGCCAGCGCAGCCTATCAAAATGATAGCGAAAAACGCAAAATTTCGTATGAATAGCTTATCCACGATAACCTTAGCCCTGTAATTATTTTGTAGATCACTAGATGTAGCGCATTTATTAGCTTTTGGATATAAAAAAGGCACATCCTGTTTTAAGATGCGCCCTTTTTAAGCGTTTATAGCCTTCATAGAATAAGCTATATATCAATTATGCCGTAGGAGGCTGTCCTTTCAAAGCGTGAACAACAGCGGCAACAATAAATAAAGCAATAAATACAATAAATAAAAGTTGCGCTATATCAGTCGCCAAAACAGCGACTCCGCCTAATCCTAATACACCGGCTATAATCGCAATTACTAAAAATGTTAATGCCCAACCAAGCATGGGTAAACTCCTTTCGTTTCAATTAAACTTCACGATGTTTGCACCCCTACCTAAGCTCGAAATATAAAAAGGTTCCTTAAAAAAATTTATGGAACGATTTTCGGCTTCATTGGTTTGGAAAAATGTTCGCATAAACAAGAAAGGATAAATATTATGAAGTTCCTGAACATCTTAACAACAAGCGCCGTTGCTCTTATGGCTGTAAGCTCAGCATCTGCTTTTGCAGCAGAGCCAATGACGAAGCACGCGCCACATTTAAAAGCTCAACATCATAAGGCACAAAAACTTAGCCCTAATGATAAAGTAGAGCTGCAAGAATATATTGAATATGAAAAGCGTGAGCCTTGTCAGTTTTACCAGCCTATTCCAGAAGGTTTTGTAAAAGATGGCTGTCATCTAAAACCTATCGAGAAGAAAAAGCCTGTAAAGAAAATGGCGATTATTGAGGTCATCAATGATTATGAGCTTCACTTTGCTTATGATAGTGCTCAGCTAGAGCCAGCGGCTAAGAGAATTTTGGATATGATCGCGCGTGATATTAACACCTACAAGCCAGGTGAAGTCACAGTCGCGGGTTATACAGATACGGCAGGCGATGAAGATTATAATATCAAATTGTCCGAGCGCCGTGCACAAGCTGTTTCTGATGCGTTAACGCAATATGGTATTCCAAACCGTGTGCTTCAGAAAAAAGCTTATGGTGAAAAACATAATGCTGTGAAAACAAATGATGGTGTGGCGCTGAAAGAAAATCGCCGTGTTGTTGTCGAGTTTAGAAAATAACGCACAGCCGCTTGTCATTATGCTTTTGGGAGGGGCTTTGTCCCCTTCCTCTCGCCTAGCGATCAGGAGGAATTATGAAAGAGTATCTTAGTGATTTGGATATTCAAGCGCTCATAGATGATGAGCTATCACCACGAGAGGCTGAACATGTCCATGCCCTTATTCAACAACAAGAATGGGCTCAACAGCGTTACGAGGAATTAAAAGAACAGAAAAAATTGCTGAAAAACTATTATCAAAAAATTCAGCATTAGCTTTTTTAGCGCCTTTGACCTTGTCACTGCGGCAGCCCTCTGAGCAATAGATACGATGGATCAGTCGTTTATATTCTCCATATTTACTAAAAAAATTCTCGTATATTCTTCATAAACCAAATCAAACGTTTCTTTGATTTGGTCCAAATCCATTCCACTTTTAAAAATCGGCTGATAGTAAAGCCCTAAAATGAGTAGCTCTAGATTAGCGAATTCACTCCCATCGTTTACAATCGGGGAGAGCATATTGAGGTTATTTAGACCAGTAACACCGTACAAAGTCCGTTTGAAACAACCAGAAAAATCTTCCTCATCATCTTGAATAATAGAGAAGAACAGATAAATATCTGTTTCAAAGCCACTTTTAAAAATCTTTTTGTAATCACAGGTTTTTGACAGCTCCTCAGAATCTTTATATGAATTATAGAAAGAGAGAGGGTCACCTGCAATCTGGGATGATAGCTTTAGGAATGGTGCACTTTTTAATTCTTTCTCAATAGATTCTGTTTTTGTAAAGAGCACGGTATAGGGTTGTCCAACACTGACTCCCAGCGGAAAATAAGGTTGTATTTGTGAAAATAGCCCCCCCATTACTTTCTTTTCTTCATCCGAAAAAGGCCCCGTATAACTAATTTTGATTGGCCGCTCCCATCGACTAAACCTATGAGATACATCTGCTTTAAATTGGCCTGAAAGCTTGGTTGCTAATTTAAAATGTTCCCAAACGCATTCTTTTTCCTGAATACATTCATCGGCGGTGGTAGCTTTGTAGGGGTGAGGCTCTTCAGCGCTCACCTGCACCGCACCATTAACAAAAAGCACCAATACCACCAACAGTAGTTTCAATGCAGCGCTATTATTC
>NZAJ01000003.1 GCA_002687495.1 Micavibrio sp.
GTATAGTATGGCTCGCCAGATGAGCGTGTTTGGCCTTCATGCTTTTCCTTGGCATAGGCAATGGCGCGCTCAATGCGATCAAAGTCCGCATCAGCGTTATATGATTTAACCTGATTGATTAAAAAAGAATGGTCGAATTTGAACTCGTCTGCCACAGCGTTAACACTCATAAGAAGCTTTTTTATTTTATCATCATTATATCATAGATGATATTACAAGGCTTCATCAGCATTTTATTGATTCATGCTTTGGAAGAAGTCGTCATTATTTTTAGTTTGCTTCAGTTTACCGAGCAAGAATTCGATCGCATCGACTGTCCCCATAGGGTTAAGGATACGGCGAAGAACCCACATTTTCTGTAAGGTTTCTTTTCCGACAAGAAGCTCTTCTTTACGTGTTCCTGATTTCTGAATATCAATCGCAGGGAAGATACGCTTATCAGAGATTTTACGATCAAGAACGATTTCTGAGTTACCTGTTCCTTTAAATTCTTCGAAGATCACTTCATCCATACGTGAGCCTGTATCGATAAGTGCTGTTGCGATGATTGTCAGTGATCCGCCTTGCTCGACATTACGCGCCGCACCGAAGAAACGCTTTGGACGTTGTAGAGCATTCGCATCCACACCACCGGTAAGCACTTTACCGGATGATGGAACAACTGTGTTGTAAGCACGGGCTAGACGTGTGATGGAGTCAAGAAGAACAACAACATCACGTTTATGCTCGACTAGACGCTTTGCCTTTTCCATGACCATTTCAGCGACCTGTACGTGTCTGCTTGCTGGCTCGTCAAATGTCGAAGATACAACTTCACCACGCACAGAACGTGCCATATCTGTCACCTCTTCAGGACGTTCATCAATCAAAAGAACGATCAGATAAGCATCTGGATGGTTAGCAGTAATACTTTGCGCGATTTCTTGAAGCATAACAGTTTTACCTGTACGCGGCGGCGCCACAATCAGCGCACGCTGACCAAAACCAATTGGCGAGGTCATTTCGATGACGCGCTGAACCATATTTTTCTTTGTTGGATCATCAATCTCAAGCTTAATCTTACGCTCTGGATAAAGTGGCGTAAGGTTATCAAAATTGATACGGTGACGAAGCTTTTCCGGGCTTTCGTGGTTAGCAGAGCCAACACGAAGAAGCGCGAAGTAACGCTCAGAATCTTTAGGAGCGCGGATTTCACCTTCAATAATATCACCTGTACGTAGGCCAAAGCGGCGTACTTGTGAAGGAGAGACATAAATGTCATCCGGGCCTGGGAGGTAGTTTTCTTCTGGTGAGCGTAAGAAGCCAAATCCATCTTGCAGGACTTCTAAAACACCTGCGCCTGAGATTGGAACACCTTGTTCAGCAAGCTGCTTGAGGATCGCGAACATCATGTCTTGCTTTCGCATTGATGCGCAATTTTCGATTTCTAGCTCTTCTGCAAATGCTAGCAATTCGGCTGGTGAACGTGTTTTTAATTCTTGTAAATTCATGCGGTTTTCTCGTCTTTATTTACGCTGTAACTTTATCTAAATATCTTGACCATTATGTATGAAGGGGGAGGTTGTATCTGTGCGAAGGTTCACTCATCAATGTGGACACACGCTATTCAAAACGCATACGCTTTATGATTTAATAATTTCTTCCTAAATTCTCTATTAAAGTTCGTTCAAAGGCCTAGATCGGCAGCGATGAAACTCAATTTTACCCAAAATTTATGGATTTTCTCTTAAGACAATTTCTTTATAACGCCAATTTCTTACGAGAGTCAACACTTTAATGATTCGGCGCTATTCCTTGGCGGTTTCTTTCATAGCTTTTGCCATGTCGTCACTCACCACAATTTCAATCATATTGGCCTTTATCGTATATGAAACCATATCAAACGGTACTGCAACCATAGGGGCCTTACTCGCCCAATTGCTCATGCCAATATAAAGATATAACGCTTTACCTCCGAGATTGTCGAACAAGATGTCATGTACGCGTCCTATTCTTTTTCCGCCTTGCGTTAGCACCAAAGCGTTCTGCATAGATATTAAGCTTAAAGCCTGTGGCGTAGATTTGTGAGCCTCGCTAGGCCTCGTCTCAAGCAATGTCGGGAACATCTCGATTATTTGCGCTTTAGAAAAAGCAATCCTATAGCCATTGCCCGCCGGCTCTGTATTCATATCACTATAGCTAATGGTAAGACGGTCTGTGCCGATTTTTAAGCGGTCAAACTCAATGTCTAAATTTATGATCTCACCTTGTGGGTTTAAGATCACATCTTTGACCTCACCAATCACTTGATTAGCTGAATCCAGCAAACGGTCATTTAAAATTCTTTCACTTTTTTCATGCCGTGGGCTTTGCGCTGGATTGGATTTATTGATTGTTGTTAGGGTATCAAGGTAATTTAAATAGCTCTGCGCATGGCCTTGAAGAGGCGTATTCAGAAGCACGGCTAGGGCGAGTGCTATGAATATGCGTTTGTGCGTGGTGAATGCTAACATTGCTTTTATGCCTTTAATAATCAACGCGCATTAAATATAGCCCATGCGCTGGCGCCGTTGGTCCACCAGCAGCGCGGTTTTTCTTTTCTAGCGCCTCTTGCATATCTTGCGCGCTCCATTTTCCTTCACCGACCAAGCTTAACGTTCCGACCATATTGCGCACTTGATGATGTAAGAAGGATTGCCCTTCGGTTTCAAATATAATTTCTTTGCCACCGCATAAATCGTAATCTCTCACACTCACATCTAAACGATCGAGCGTTTTCATGGGTGAGTTTGCCTGACATTCAGCCGCTCTAAAGGTTGAAAAATCATGATGCCCTATTAGGCGCTTCGCGGCTTCTTGCATCGCCTCAACATTAAGAGGTTTTAAAATATGCCACGCTAAGCCTTGCTCAATTGCCAAAAAGCCCGGACGGTTAATAACGCGATAGCGATAGAGTTTATTCTTTGCATGAAAGCGTGCTTCAAAATCAGAAGAAACTTTTTCTACACCAATAATGCTTATTGTACGCGGCCTTAAATGTGCATTGATGGCTTTTGCAATTTCAAAGGGCTGCATTTCACGTTTTAATTCTGGCAGATCGAAATGCGCGACTTGACCGCATGCATGCACGCCAGCATCTGTACGTCCGGCCACATGAATGCGCAGCTCTTTTTGCGTGAAAGCAGTTATCGCCTCTTCAATGGCTTGCTGAACAGACATGATATCAGGCTGGCGCTGCCACCCTGCATAGCCTTCACCATTATATTCGATTGTTAATTTATATCGCTGCATCCACGTCTCGTCTTTAATCTTAGTAGCTCAGTCTTAATCACTTTCCAGTTGGTAATCAAGCAACCTGCCATAATCAAAGCTCCGCCAATCGCTGTGAAATAGCTGGCAGGGCGGAAGCCAAAAACTATGAATAAGAGAGATGAAACGAGAGGCACAAGATTTGAGAGTGATGAGAGTAAAATAGCATCCCCTTTTCGGATCGCGTAATCCCATAGATAATAGCTACAACGACTTAGGCCTAATAGAATTGCCGCTATGATCACTGGATATTCTATAGCTGAGATTTTCGGCTCAAAGATAAAATGAAAAGCGCACATGACAACAGAGCCGATGCACATTACAGGCCCAACGAAACCCGACGGATAGCTATGCGCTTTTGATTGAGCGGAGTAAAAAGCCCAAAGAAATGCCGCGAGAAGGGCTGATATATAAGCCCAATTCCATGAGAAAGCACCACGCTCCAGCGCCAAGCCTGTTGCGTTTATATAGCCCGCAGCCATCACCAGAAAAAGCCCGACCAAACCTAAAGCGAAGCCCATTATATGTAACAGCTCTATTTTACGCCCTAAAAAATATGCGCTAAAACCATAGATCATAATTGGCCAGAGATAGTTAATCATATTGACCGCAAAAGCCTCGCTTTCATTTTCAGTTACATTAAAGGCTGTTATCATAAAGACGTTGTAACCGACTACGCCACTCACTACTAAAATGTAATATTTTAATGGCTGTTTCCATTGTGTGATGAATTGTTGAAGGGAGCGCTCGCGCATATATTGTACGCATGAGATAGATACAAACCCTAACGCTAGCATTACACTGGATAATGCAAAGGGCGGTATTGATTTTGCGAGCAGCATTAACAATGTGCCCGTCGAAAAAATCACTAAAGAGATAATGCCCGCTATATTAGGGTTCATTCAAAATGATCCCCGATTTCGATATAGCCGCCATTCAGGGCTGAGGCGAAATCCATAGGTTTTTTGCCATCGGGCTGAATTTTGATGAGCCTTATAACGCTCTTATCGCCGCAAGCTATATCGCCTTTTTTATTGAGCACTAGACCGCGCGCATCTGAATCGCTTTGCGCTTCACTCACTTGTGCTTCAATAATTTTGAAACGCTTTCCCGCACTCTGTGTACGTACACCCGGCCACGGGTTAAGCGCTCTTATCTGGCGATCAATTTGTGTAGCGCTTTGTGACCACTCAATATCACCATCTTCTTTTTTGAGTAACGGCGCATAGCAGGTGAGCGCGTCATCTTGTTTTTCGCCTTTGATCTGCCCGTGCTCAGCATATTGATCCAGCACTTTGACAATCATCTGCGCGCCCATATCGGCGAGTGCATCATGAAGCATAGAACAGCTCATATCCTTATTCAGGGCCATTTCTTCTTTTAAGAGCATATCGCCCGTATCCAGCCCCTCATCCATTTGCATGATAGTCACACCGCTTTTTTCATCGCCCGCCCATATCGCACGTTGGATTGGCGAAGCGCCGCGCCAGCGTGGTAGAAGCGACGCATGGATATTTAAGCAGCCATATTTTGGCGCTTGTAAAACTGCTTTTGGTAAGATCAAGCCATATGCAGCCACCACTGCAATATCGGCATTCAGCGCGGCAAACTCTTCTTGCTCAGGTGCTTTTTTCAAAGATATCGGTGTAAAGACCTTAATATTTTCGAGTTCAGCATAGGCCTGTACCGGAGAAGGCTGAAGCTTATGGCCGCGCCCCTTTGGACGGGGGGGCTGCGAATAAACAGCTATCACCTCATGATGAGAAGATTCATGAAGCTGCTTTAATGCGGAAGCAGCGAAATCGGGCGTACCCATAAATATAACTTTGAGCGGTTTTGTCATAGCGTAGTTCTTCCAGATTTTTTGACTAGGATCAAGGCTTTTAAACTTATAAACTCTTAACGTTATATAAGATTAAGGAAAAGGAGGATATTAAGTATGTTATCCATTATTCCTGTAAATAGCTTTTCTGAGGAAAGCCCGCAAGATGCGCTTGATCAAGCGCTTGAGCTGTCAATTGAGCAAAGCGAAGGCGCGTCAAATGTCAGCATCGTTCTTACTAAACTCGCTTCTAGCGCGCATGGCTGGCATGCGAATCTCGAGCTTTATATGGAGCGCTCACGCGCTGATCATGAGGCTAGCGAAGAGCATGAATATGAACTTGATCGTATTTTTCATGAGCAGCTTCTTGAGCATGCTAAAGAAGCTATAGAAAAGAAACGCCACAAAGAGCATCAAATACATGAAGAAGAATTAGACGATGAAGAGTTTTTGCATCTTTATCTTGAATCTATTCATGAGCCTATATTTCGCGCGATTGAAGAGCGACACGATATTGATTATGTGCATGTGATGGAAGCTGGCTCTTTGATGGAAGCAAGTCGTAAACGCCATCCAGATATGGACTTACATCGCGCTGCACATCCAGAAAATAAGGCTTCTTCTGTATATGCTGAGCGGGCACCTGAACTTAACAAAGATGCGACCTATGAGCCAGATAGCCCGGATGAGATCAAATATAAGCGTAATCACAAACCAAAAGATTATGATGAACCAGCGCTAGATAAAGACTAAATTTTAAAGAATGCGCTGCTTTTTCAGCTTTTCCACTTTGCGCAAAATCATATTACGCTTCAATGAGGAGAGGTAATCGATAAAGAGCACGCCGTTGAGGTGGTCAATTTCATGCTGTACGCAATGAGAGAGCAAACCGCTCGCTTCAAGCTCGGCATCTTTGCCATTATAATCGAGATATTTCACACGTACAGTTGCAGGGCGCTCTACATCAGCATATTGGCGCGGGATTGATAAACACCCTTCTTGCATGATGCTCATTTCTTCAGATTCATGAATGATTTGAGGGTTCACCATAAAGATTGGCTCAGGCGATTCCTCTTCTTCACGATTAGAGAGATCCATCACTAAAACGCGGTTTAATAAGCCCACTTGATTTGCAGCTAGACCAATGCCCGGCGCATCATACATCGTTGCCAGCATCTTATCCATTTGCTTACGCACGGCTTCATCAACCTTATTGACTGGCTGCGCTTCAGCCTTCAATACAGGATCAGGGGTAATGATAATGTCATATAAATCGCTCATGGGGGATCAGTTGCCTCTAGTTTTTTGACTGCTTCACACGCATCTTCATAGGGTTATACCCTTCGTGATCGCTCGCGCCTAGCAAAAAATTATCCATGCATACCCGAAATGAGAGGCAACGGTTTCTAAAGTGGGGGTTATGGTTGGCTTCTCACTATGCGCGTTTCTTTTCCTGCTCATCTTCACTCGTCAAAGAGATTTCGCGCGCTGTGGATTCAATCGCTGTAAATTCAGGTAGATCTGTTTCTAAAGCGCCGCCGCCCGCTTTTTGTAAATCTTTAAATTTACGCGCAGCCGGCAAGACTTGTTTTTCAAGCGAGCCGATCGCCGCATCATAGCCATTCATGGCGTTTTGAAGCCCTTTACCGACTTTGCCCAAATGATCGGTGAATTTCAAAAAGCGTTTATAGAGCTCGGTGCCTGCCTCTGAGATATCCTTCGCATTTTGTGCTAGCTCAACCTGACGCCAACTCAGCGCGACAACGCGCAGCAAGCTCATCAATAATGTGGGCGAAGCGATAATCACGTTTCTATCAGCTGCGAAATGCACAAGCTCTGGATCAGCGCGCAGGGCGAGAGAATAAATATGCTCTGAAGGGAGAAACATCACTGTGAAATCAACGCTATCAATATTTTCCCAGTAATCTTTTTTGCCCAAAGCTTTGACATGCTCGCGTACTTGGCGCGCTAAATTTTGTGTTAAGCCTTTATAATCTTGTTCACTCAAATCCTCAGAAAGGCGCTGTGAAAACTCATTTAATGGCGCTTTTGAATCAACGATAATTTTAAAGCCATCTTGCATATGGATCACCGCATCTGGGCGTTGACGGCCATGCTCGCTATTGAGCGAAACTTGCGTATCATAATGCACGCCTTTCATTAGGCCCGATTTATCGAGCAGCCCTTCGAGGATAAACTCGCCCCACTGGCCTTGCGCGCTTGGATCACGTAATGCACCCACAAGACGCGCCGTTTCTTTTGAGAGCATTTGCAGATCAGCTTTTAGCTCTCTATCAGTGCCTTTCACTTGTTCAATGGCCGCACCTAAATTTTTCAAATTCTCAGACATAGGCGCAAGCAGCGCATCAATGGCTTTTTGGCGTTTATCAAGATCATGTGCATTATCAGCTTGCGCCGCTTTCATACGCTCAGCCGCAAGCGTTAAAAAGGCTTCATTGCTTTTTTGCATGGCTTCTTGTGCGCTGGCTTTAAAACGGCTATCCAGCGCTGCGCCTGCCGTTTCAAGAGCAGCTTTTTCAGCTTTGATCTGCGCTTTTAGTTCGGCGTTCTGATCACTTAATTTTTGACGCGCAATTAAAAATATAACCGCTGCACACATAAAGCCGCCAGCAAAGCTGGCTATAGGAATAATTATATCTGATAAAGCCATCTCTTCCATTAGAACGCCATTCGTTTTACACTATAATAAGATAGAAATTTAATAGTGACGTCGAAATGAAAACAAATCAAGAACATATTGCATCTCATCCCCATAAAAATAAAAGCGAGAAGGGGAATGCCCTTATCTATGTCTTGATCGCGATCGGGCTGTTTGCTGCACTTAGTTTTACATTGAGCAGACAAACCAGCACAGGAAGCGGTGAGCAGATTGATACAGATCGTCAGCAGCTTTATGCAACGCAAATGATCTCGACAGCTTCTCAGCTTAAATCAGCCATTGACCAAATGCTTTTTTCAGGCAGCTCTATCGCTGACCTGAATTTCACACTGCCTGGTGATACAAATTTCGAAACAGGCTCGCATATTCATAAAGTTTATCATCCGCTTGGCGGCGGGATCACGCCCCCTCAGCTCGCCTCTTATGCCATAGATCAAACGGATACCGATCCGGTTGCAGGTTGGTATATGGGCAGCTTTAACAATATTGACTGGACCGAGAGCGCAGGCAATGACGTCATCTTAGTGGCTTATCAAATTCCGGAAACAATGTGTGGTTTAATTAATGAGAAAATTACGGGTAGCACCACAATCCCAGCGCTTGTCAGCGCAAGTTTACGTGAAGTCTTTATTGATGGCAGCATCTATTCTGGCGCTAACTCAGAGCTGACAACCAGCACAAGCGGTGATATATGCGAAGAATGCAATAACATGGCGTCTTTATGCGTGAGCAATCCAAGCGGCTCTATGTACGCTTTTTATACAGTTGTGGCAGATCAATAGGGATTAGGTTGTTTTTATTTAGCAAGGGCTAGGTCTAATCCATAGGTCTCTGCAGCTGGTTTGCGCGCTGTATTTTGGTTTTGAGCCTCAATGACAGGGCATTCTTTCGCCCCATCAAATTGCGCATGCATCTTCTCTGCCAAGCTTGGCTTTTTATCACTGGCTAAATATAGATAGTTATTATCCTGCTCAGCAGTCAAAGCCTCATAGCCATTATATTCTGCATGATACGCCGAGAGTGGTTTTGATATATGTTTAGACTGAATATAATCATTCAGCTTTTCATTTGAACTTGGTTTGTTTGACAAAGCACTTAACAGCACGTAATCAGGCACACTGTCTTTTATCTTTTTAGTAAAATCAGACGCCACTTTAGGCGCCACAAAAACGGCTAGTCCCAGCGCCGTACCAGATAATGCTCCGCCTCCCATGAACACAACATGCTGCGCCGGATCTTCCACCAAAAAGTTATAAGGTAAAAACCCGCCTATAATCGCAGCACTTACAGGCAGCATACCCGCACCTTCTGCCAGAGAAGTAAAAATATCTTTTAATGTACCATCTGCCATTTGGTGAAATACGCCTGCAAAATCACAACCAACTACACCAGCATATGATGCAACGGCACCTGCAATTGCTACATTTCTAACAGTATGGCTTTTTTTCTCCGCACTCATTTGCGCAGAGAGCGGTGTGGCGTTCGCCTCTAATTTCTCTATCGAACCGGATACGTCTTTAAACATAGCGTTTACATGGCGTTTATTTGCACCGCCTAAATTCACGCCAACTTTTTGCGCTATGTAGCCACCGATTGCCCCAAAAGAGAGCATAGCCACTATATTTGAATCCACAAGCGATCCACTTGAATCATAACCATGTGTTGCTAGATACGTACCCATAGCAGCTAAAGGCGTGGCATATACCAATTTACGAGTATTCCATGCCCTTACGCGGAAGTCCTTCATTTCATTTTTAAAGTCCATCCATTCTTCATCACTCATTGTTTGGGCGCGTTTTACAGCCATAAGTGACATACCTAAAAACATAAAATAGAAATAGGGATGGAAGCTATTTTCAATACGATTTGCGTAATAGATCGATTCTTGTAAAGGCTCTGATACTTTCTTCGCGCCTTTTAAAAAATATGAATTCTCTACGCCTGATTGTCCCTCAATCGCTGCTATGGGATTATCAACAACCATATCCATAACCGCATTATAAGGCGCTTTTAGAATTTCATCAGCTTTTAGAATTACATCCTCTGCTTTTACAACGAGATTATTTACCAATGTGCAATGTGGTAGTGCGGGAATAGTCACACCTTTTGATTCTAAATATGAAATCGTATTCGGCAAAGATTGCTTTAAATTATCATGGCAAGATTTAAATTCTATGTCGCAGTTTTGTGCATTAATTTGTCGAGGTTTTTGAATAACCGGTGCATCTTGAGTAAGACTATCCATATCAAAAATAGAGCTAGCATTCACCCTATCTGTAGCACTTTTTGCTGCATCAATATCTGCGAAACACGTTTCTGCTGCTTCAATTTGTATAGGTGCATTTTTCGCACTCATACCCTCAGCACCTAGCCAAAACATAGCTGGCAACACAACAGCACTTGTAACACTTGTCAAAATTGGAAATCGATGTGCTGTCTCTTTAAAATGTTCAAGAAGTTCATGACCTGCAACTTTAAGGTCTGTTTTAATTTTCAAGCGTTGAATGGTTTGCTTACCAACAGCTTTGAGTGTTTTTTGATATTCTTCTGCTAATTTATCTTCTGGGATTTTTTGTTCATCAGGCATAATCTGCCTTAGCGCTCCCGCAATTAAATCCAATTGCTCAAGCTGCTGCAATTCCATCTCAGTTTTTCTTGGCGCTCGCCTTAGTGCCTTTAACTCATATTCATAATAATCACGTGCAAAACTAATAAGCTCTTTATTATTTTCTGCAATCTGAGGAAATTCCTCATATAGCATGATTATAGAGTCCACGCGCTCTGCTATAATGCTAGGTGCAATATCCTGCTCCTTATCTGAAGCATATTGAATTCCCCACACTCTTTTCATCTCATCACTTTTTAAAGATGATGAGAGAGTTTTTAGAATTTCAACAGGCAACAGTTGTGAGCCCATTAATTAAGCCCCATCTTAGCAGAACACATTTTCACTGCACGCTCATAAGAAGATTCTATTAACATCTGCTTTGTCCAGCCAGGCTGCAGCACAAAAGCTCTAGAGCCATTTACGGTAGGAATAGCGCCCATAGGTTTTTCACCATTGCGAGGCGCACGAATTGCAAAGTCGTAAACCCTAAAAACATCAACCCCGTTTTGGGCACGCATCATAATAGCCTGCGCTATAGAATTTCCATGCTGCGTTGATGCATGGACATAGGCTTGAAGCTCAGCTTTTTGGAATGCCTTCGCATAGCTAGAGGCTTTCGGATCATTTATAGATATTGGTTTCGCTGTATCAATATGATCTGTAAAATTACAAATATTATCTCTTCGCTTCGGGTCGCTTTTATTAGGGCCAATAGGAATATCGGCTGCTTCATAGCCATCGCATGTCATCCATAGCTCTTTCTTGGGATCATTATTAAAAACAAAAAAAGCCTCGTCACAATCTACATAGCGCTGCGTAACACGAGATTTACCATCTTTATACTCAACATTGTCAATGTAACCGCCAGCCGCGTCGGCAGTGTTGCTCGCCGCTAATAAAACTGCGCCTATCCCTGCAGCTTTTAAAAAACTTTTCTTCATAGTTACTTTACTCCTAAGAAATAAATTGAGAATGATTATCATTTACTCTTGACGTTTACACGATCTGTTATTAATAATCATTCTCAATTAAGTCAAGACCGTTTTTAGGAAAAAGTCATAATGGCGTCAGAAACAAAAAAAGATTCAATTCTGTCCGATTTTAATAGCGTTAGCTCAATAACCAAATTTGTTATTGGTGCAGTTGCTGGCTACGTTTTAATGTTCCCTGTAGAAAGCTTTATGGACGCCGCACGATCAACCTTCATCCACAGCACAACAGGCGAACCTTTTGTAGCAGCAGCAACAGATATATTTAACTGGGTCATGCCAGGCGTTGCCGACATGTATAGCGGTGTTACAGCGCCTTATGACGAAGCGATCAATGGAAGTTTCTCTAATGCAGCTAGTGCAGTGGTTGACGCTGCTCCTGTTTCACCTCAAACGGTACAAAGTGCCTCTGATACTGTTGGGTTAGGCTTATCTATGTTTAATAACTAAACCCCATAGCCTGCCATCACAGCGCGGGTCTCAGGGATACCCATCCCCTTCTCTGAGCTTGTCGGAATAAGGCCTGGATAGGCGGCTGGGTGTTTCTTAAGGAGCGCGATGATCTTATCGCTGGTTTTTTCTAGATCTGATTTTTTAATCTTATCCGTTTTAGTGAGGATAATGCGGTACTGCACAGCGGCTGAGTCGAGCATTTTCATGAGCTCAATATCAGTATCTTTCACACCGTGGCGTGAATCGATCAGGATAAATACACAAGCTAAAGTCGGGCGGCCTTTGAGGTAATCAAAGATAAGCTGCGTCCATGCTTCACGCTGGCTTTTAGAGACTTTCGCATAGCCATAGCCCGGCATATCGACCATATAAAGCTGATCACCGAGGTTAAAGTAATTGAGCTGCTGTGTGCGGCCAGGCGTGTTGGAGACTTTGGCCAAAGTATTGCGTCCGGTGAGGGCATTAATGAGGGATGATTTACCAACATTAGAGCGCCCAGCCAGAGCAATCTCAGGCTTAAGGGCTTCGGGGAGCTGCTTGAGCGCGGCCACACCGAGCATAAAATCGCAAGGCCCGGCAAATAATTTACGGGCTTGCTCTATTTGTTGGCTTGAGAGTTCATCGCTCATTATTTTTTCTTCTTACTTTTTTTCTTTTTTGGGGGGCTTATTTTTTTAGGCGCAGCCTGATCACCCTCTTCACCAAAGAGCGCTTTTTCAACTTCGTCCTCAGCCATCTCTGCCAAAGGATGAACATCGACGCCTTTTGTTTGCGCTTCTTCTTCCTCTTCACTTTCGCCGAAGAGGTGGATCGGCACATTCATTGAACGCATGATGATGATTTGCTGGATCACGCCGATAAAGGCTGAGAGTGTCCAGTAAATCACAAGACCTGCTGCGAAACGCGACATCATGAAAGCAAAGATAAATGGCATATAACGCGCAATATCTCGCTGTAATTGGTCTTGTGGTGGTGGGTTTAATTTACGCTGAATGCTCATCGCGACCAGCATCAAACATGGCCATACACCGATCATTAAAAATGCGGGTGGATCCCATGGCACGAGACCAAAAAGATTGAACACGCTTGTTGGGTCCGGCGCAGACAGATCATGGATCCAGCCGAAGAACGGCGCATGACGCAGCTCTATTGTGATAAAGAACACTTTATAAAGCGCGAAGAAAATTGGGATCTGTAGTAAGATCGGCAAACAGCCTGCCATAGGATTTACGCCTTCACGCGCATACATCGCGATTAACTCTTTTTGAAGCTGCTGTTTATCATCGCCATATTTTTCACGGAGCTTGGCAGTTTCAGGGCCCACCTTCTTCATCTTGGCAAAAGAGCGATAAGATGTATTGGTTAGCGGGAACACGGCACCACGAATAAGCACTGTTAGGATGATAATCGCGATCCCCATATTGCCAATTGCTTGACCAAGATAATGCAGCGCATAGAAGAACGGATAGGTAAAGAACCAGAACCATCCAAAATCAACAGCCAAATCGATATTGTGAATTTCTTGCTCTTTTTCGTATTTTTGAAGAAGCAGCACTTTTTTCGCGCCTGTAAAGAAACGGCTTTCAACTTCCGCTGTTTGACCTGCCGGCAGCGTTACCGCTGCGCCGAGATAATCAGCCTGATAGAGGCCGCGATTGGCTTTGTCTTTTTCATCAGAGCCAGAGAAAGTATAGTTATATTTTACATTTTGATTTTGTGGAGGAACGAGCGCGCTCATCCAGTATTTTTCTGTGATTCCAATCCAACCAGTCTCCGCCGCATAAGAGAGTTTTTTCTCTTTACGCATATCATCATAGCCTGGCTGGTGCAGCTCTTCACCGATGAAGCCAACCGGCCCTTCATAAGAAACCCACATCCAGTGATAATCTTTTGGTGTGCCGCGCTGTGCGAGAATACCATATGGATATAGCGTTGCTTCACGACCTGAATTATTAACCACGCGCTGCTTCACAGTGAACATGAAATGATCATCTAAAGTGATCTCGCGTTCAAACGTAAAACCTTGTCCGTTGTTCCAAACAAGCGTCACAGGATTTTGCTGCGTTAAAGTTTGGTTGCCTCTCACTGACCAAATTGTGTCATTATTTGGCACTTTGATATTTTTATCAGAGCTTACCCAGCCATGCTCAATTGTACGCTGATCTTGCGCACCTTTAGGGGTCAGCAACGTTACGTTATCTTGTTTGTCTAATGTTTCGAAATAGTCTTTAAGGGCTAAGTCGTCAAAGCGTCCGCCTTTGAGTGAGATCGAACCTTTAATTTCATCATTTTCGAATTGCACTCTGCCGCCGGCAACTGTCTGCGCTTCGAGGGCTTGAGCGCGTGGTGCATATTCGATAGGCGCTTCACCTTTAAGCTGCGCGAGTGCTTCTTCGCCATGATCTTCAGCGAGCTGCTGCTCGGCTGCGCTGCGCGCTTTTATGGCTTCCATTTGCGGTTTTAAAACCATTGCATCGTAGGTGAAATAAAGAACAGCCGCGATGATGAAGAAAATAATCATATTTCTCATATCTTGCGGATGCATTGTGTCTTTAGTTTGATCTGCGTTGCTCAAGCCATTAGGGTTGCCAAGGTTTAGCATTTAAATACTTTCTATAGTTACTTTAACTTCATGTCCTTAATCGGCGTTTATAGCCGATGTATCTCTTATGATCAATCAAGCAAGTGGTGTTTTATTGCTTGCGGCTGTTTTATCTTCACAATCACAGCTGTGCGGCAGCGGATCAAAATACTCACCTTTATAAAAAGGATGGCAACGCCCTAACCTTTTCATGCCTAAGACAAAACCTTTTATAGGCCCATATTCATCAATCGCGTGTATCATATAGGCTGAGCATGTCGGATGAAAGCGGCAGCTTCTCACCATAAAGGGGGAGAGAATGGCTGCGTATATTTTAATGGCGCTTTTAAGCATTTTCTTGAGCATGATCACGTAGCTCCTTTGGTGCGCTTATGGCTAGATCTAATTTGCGCAGACACCACCGCAAATCTTTACACAGTAGCCCATAAGGGCGCTTCAATGTTTGCGCACGCCCGACCAAAATATAGTCATGGCCCGTTAAAGCCCCCTTGCTCAGCACATCGGCAGCGACAGCTCTGAGGCGGCGCTTCATTCGATTTCTATTCACGGCTGATTTATCAACGCGCTTCGTCACGGTGAAACCAACACGGGTTAAGCCATGCTCGTTCGGCATTGTTTGAATGGTCAAGCCATGCGAAACCCACTTCTTGCCTTTGGATTGAATTTTGACAAAATCAGCGCGCGTTTTGATTTGGCTTATATGGGCTTTATCGCTTTTTTTCGTATGCATAATCTTGGCTTACCTTAATGGTGGATATGCGGCGCCAAGTGACGGCTATCTTCAATCTCACCATGCGGATCGACATGGATCATGATTTGCGCGAAAGGAAAAATCTCCAAGATCTCGGCTTCTAGCTCTTTTGTGATCGCATGGGCATCATGTAACGAAAGCTCAGGATCAGCTTCGATATCGAACATAATCAATTCGCTCATACCGGATTTGATCGCGCGTAGATCATGCACACCAAGAACTTGCTCATGCGCTTTAATGATCGAGAGAATTTTCTTACGCTCACTTGATGGCAGCTCACGATCCAAGATCATATCAACGCCTTTTTGACCAACTTCTAAAGAGAGCTTTCCAAGCCAAAAAGAGACCGCCAAACCGCATAAGCCATCTAGCCAATAAGGCGCGCCTAAATATTGCGCGATAATCACAAGAATAATCGCCCCATTCATAATAATGTCAGAGCTGTAATGCGCGCTGTCGGCTTCGATACTTAAAGAGGCTGACTTTTTGACGGCGCGTTTTTGGATAAAGACAATCGCTGAGCCAATCGCAACAGAGATCAGCATTATCACGATCACCAGCATATGGCGCTGCATCTCCTCACCACTTACAAATTTGCCGAGAGATTCTATAAAGAGAAATACAGTTCCGCCCATTATCACAGCGCTTTGCGCCAATGCCGCGATGCCTTCCATTTTGCCATGACCATAACGATGATCTTCATCAGGCGGCCTAGAGGCATAATAAACTGCGCAGAAATTCATGAAAGATAAAATCGTATCTAAAGCGCTATCGATGAGGGAAGAGAGAACAGCAACCGAACCACTAAAGACAAAGGCGAGGGCTTTGATCAAGACGAGCACAGAGGAAAGCATCACAGTGATGATGCCGGCTTTTAAAGCGAATTTTGCACGAGCTTGAACCATATCAGCCATTACTTTATGTGCTTAAGGGTTAAAAACAAAGTAGAAAAGCAAAAGGCGCGCTATTCAATAAGAACGAGCGCGCGATGCTAAATTACGATAAGTTCGTATAGTCTGTCTATTAAGCGCTTAGACGCTTACGGCCTTTGGCACGACGACGTGCTAATACTAGGCGACCTGCACGGTCTGCCATACGGGCACGGAAACCATGGCGACGAGCGCGAACTTTACGACTAGGTTGAAATGTACGTTTCATATCTTATACTCTCAAAATCTCTATTAAGTGTGTGGGTTTATAGCCTTATCTTTATAGCAATGTCAATTAAAGTTTTGACAAATAATCATCTTGAATATTGACGCTCGATTTCTTGCCCAAATCTTTATAATGTTTTTGCAGCCAATTCTGTGCTTCTCTGCGCCCCATCTCCTTGAGATCATTCAAAAAGCTCCACTCCGTATTGTACTTACTTTGCGCATCAAGATCGCTCATAAAATCATCCGTGCGGATCGCGTGAAGCAAAATATTCGTATAGCGCTTTTTATGTTCACCCTTCAACATATCCTCAGCGATCAGCTTTTTGACGAAGTCGATTGCACGCAATTCCTTTAGCAAAGAGGTGTTGAAGGTAATCTCATTGAGACGGTTTTCAATCTCTTCCATCGTTTTAGGCACTTGTTCCCGCGCGATCGGGTTAATATGCACAAGGAGAATATCGTTCGTTTCAACATGGTAGAATAACGGCCACAATGATGGGTTCCCCATATAGCCGCCATCCCAATATGCTTCTCCGTCAATTTCGACCGCTTGAAAGAGATGCGGTAGACACGCTGATGCGAGAAGAACGTTCAGATTTACCTCTTCATTTTTGAACACTTTTGCAGTGCCTGAACGCACATTAGTTGCTGTAATGAAAAGCCTTGTACATTGATCCGCGCAGAGCTTATCAAAATCGATCATGTCACTGAGAATCTCTTCTAGTGGATTATAATTCAGCGGATTGAAATGATAAGGTGAGATCGTACTCAAGATACTCTGGGTTAAAGTAATCATTGGATTGTGATCCAAACCAAAGAAGCGCCCTAGAGAGGTTTGATATGCAGGCCTATAAAACGCTCCATTTTGCGAGATACGCCACCAAAACTCATCAAGCAATTCGCGGGCTTTTTCATTTCCACCAATGGTCTTCCCATAGGCCAAGACGGCTGCATTCATTGCGCCTGCACTTGTCGCACTGATCCCCTCAAACTCTAAGCGGCCATCCTCTAAGAGCGCATCCAGCACACCCCAAGTAAAAGCCCCATGAGAGCCACCGCCTTGCAGCGCGAGGTTCAACGTCTTTTTCTTTTGGCTTTTTGCTTTTGGCATAGCGCCCCTTTATATAGCTCACTTATATTTATCGATCACCCATAGCTTGACGCATGAAAAAGCGTTTAGCTGGCGGGAATTTAGACACAGCCTTCAAGCCTATTTTTCGTGCGATGCGCACTGGCGGGATATTATTTGAAAAGAGCCTCACCAAGCCGTCAGTGACTGCGATCATGCTCATATTATCAAAGCGGCGAGCACGTTGATAGCGCTGCAATAAATCTTGCGCGCCTAAATCAGCCCCTTGCTCATAGGCTTGCTGTAAAATCTCATCGATAGCGCCTAAATCACGGAAACCAAGATTGAGGCCCTGTCCCGCGATAGGGTGAATGCCATGCGCCGCATCTGCAACTAAGGCTCTACGCGGTGCGATATACTCACTCGCATGAATGAGATTTAACGGGAAGGCGGCACGTTTAGTGATCATTTTTATATCGCCATACCATTCAGGGAAGCGTTCAGCTAGTGCAATCTCAAACTCTTCATCTGTTAAGTTCATTAACGATTTGCGTTTTGGGCCATGCTCTGTAAACACAACGGAGGAGCGATGCACACCGTTTTCATCATCCGCCAATGGCAATACAGCAAACGGGCCTGCAGGGTAAAAATGCTCTACCGCAACATTATTATGCGGGTTTTCATGGCGCACATTACAGATCACTGCACGCTGATGATAATCCCAGCCACGCGTTTCAAAGCCTTGTTCTTTGCTCATATCTTTGCGCGTTAATGATCCGCGCCCATCCGCGCCAATAATAAGTTGCGCGGATAAAATCTCACCTGTCTCCAAATGTACCGAGGCTTTATCTGCTTCAATCTCATAGCCTTTCACGCTATTAGGCGCGAAATGTTTTACCGCTTTCATTGTCTTCATACAGGCCATGAGCGCGCATTTTAGCTCATGATTATCGACGATCCACCCAAAGCTTTGCCCGCCTGCTTCTTCACTTAAAAATTGCAATAACATCGGTGAAGAGCCATCAAATATCTGAATATCCTCTATGGGGCATGCTGTTTTGAGCTGCGGCCAAATTTCTGGCACACGATCTAGAATCTTTTTCGAGCCATAAGAGATCGCAGTGGTTCTGAGGTCTTTAGGCGCTTGTTTTGGATCAAGTTGATCAATACAGGCCACGCGCATATTATGACGCCCCAACAAACAAGACAAAGACAGCCCCGAAAGCCCGCCACCTACAATTATAACATCAAAATTATTTTCTTTGCTCATGCCCATATTTGTACTCTTAGAGCTTAGCCAAGTAAAGAAAAAGCCCTCGGCATAAATGCCGAAGGCCCGTAAAAGTTGCACTCTACCAAATTAGCTCACGCAGTTTAAAAGTACAAATTTCGTTTTCATCCAAACCTTATTTATAAGGTAAATCCCACTCTGCACCTATGCGAAATTCATGGCTGCCATAATCTATGTTATAGCTTCCTACATCGAGATCTAAGGAATCTAAATAGCGGTAACTCCCTGTGAATGCGAAGTCTCGGCGCGGTCTATATTTCAATCCGCCGCCCACATTCCAAGCAATTGTTGATTCTTCTGCTGAGGCATTTTGTAAACTGCCAGAGCTATCAGCGATTTCTCCTGTATGCCACCCATAGCCTATACCAGCGCCAACATAGGGCTGAATTTTCCATGGCACATCAAAATCATAATATAAATTCATAAAGGCAAATGTTGATTTTAGCTCACCGCCATTATCAAATGTTCCTACACCGCCCAAATCCATAGATTGAATTTCTGCGTTGCGATAGGAAAGCTCTGCCTCGACACGGAGCTGCCTGCTGAGACGAATACCGAGCGCGCCAGCAAAGCTGGTTGTGTTATCAAGCTCAAAGTCTCCGGTGCTTCCGGTAGATTTTTCTTCAAATTTTTGATCATTAAAGGTGTTTAAGCCCAGATAGCCCGCAAAATAGAGGCGGCTTGTCTGCGCAGCTGCAGGGAGAGCGCTCGCACCTAATCCTAATAGCCCAATAGCGGCTGCAATGAGAAAATTCTTTTTTGTCATGTCGATCAAATAGCTGAAAAGCTGTTAGGGGTAATTGCGCGTTGAGAATCATAGCGCGTGATGATTTATAGTAGCAAAAAAATATATAAAGTAAAAGGTGGTATTATTTTCAAGTATAAAAGCTGACTGCTTAAACGCTCAGTGAAGGATTTGCCGCCTGATAACGCTTCAAAAGCTTACGTATTTCTGCAAGCTCATCATCATGCACACCATCGTCTTCAACCGCTTGCAAGGTCTTTTCATCCAAAAAGACAAGCGCTTGTGCTTCTTTATTTATTTGCACAAGACTATAGCCATAGCCGAATTTACTATCCGCATCCTCGGGGAAAGCTTTTAGAAGCGATGCATAATATTCCGCCGCACGCTCGAACATTGAAAAGCTTAGCTGCGCATTTTCTTTATCACGCTCTTCTAGCGCCACGTGAAAAGCGCTATCCGCAAGAAAACCAAGCATATCCAATTTTTGCTTTTCACCTGGCGCTTGCGCATATGATTTTTCTAAAAAAGGAAGCGCTTGCTTATATTCGCCCTCATCCCAATAAATCTCGCCAAGAATTTTATTTATAGGAAAAACATCTCTTTCAGATATCGGTACAGACTCACACATCGCCATGCAGGCTTGTCGCTGCGGATGAGACATTTCAGACGCGCCGATATGCGATAGAGCGGCCTGCTCTAAAGCGGTTTTAAAAATCGTATTGAGATTGTCCTGCCCTTTTGTCATGGCAGGCTTTTATCTTTTAAGCGACTGGTTTGTCAACTTTTGTAGGAAGATCCGCTGCAATCGGTTCATCATCAAGCATTTCAATCATACCTGTTGGCTGAACAGCGAAGTTCGCAATAAAGAGCGCGTTTGAATAAAACACAACAGCATCACATAAGAAGTGACCCTGATCATTCACACCTTCAAATGTCGCCGGGCGGATTGTGCCTTCGATCACTGAACGTGTTGTATCATCCATGTCTGTTGGCATGTTTGGATCTTCCATGCCTTCGGCAATATAGAAAGGCCCTTCTTCACCACGCACGAAGAAACAGAAGAAACGTAGATATTCTAAAACATTATCTGTTGTAACTTTAATAGGGGCTTTTGCGTTGACCTCATGAATTGGCGGAGATGTTCCATTAAGACGGAAAAGATTGCCCTGATCTGTGAGGTAATAAATATAAAGATTTGGGTCTACCCAGCTAGGCTCACGCACACGAATCAAAGCCACTGAGTCATAAAATGGCAGCATGCGCCATTGCACTTGAGTGCTTTCAGCTGATACTCGGTATTTACCGTCGATTGGATTGATCTGGTCCAAGAAACCTACAAGCTCATCGCCCTGTACCGGGTTCCAGTTATTGTCGTTATACATTGATTATCCCTATTAGATTTAATTACATATATCTGTATATAGTGGTCCTAGCCTAAAACCATGGGGAACACTATCAAATATTGCGTAGAACAAATCAAGCTAAATATCAATCTAAAGCTTGATAAAGCGTGCATTTCTCTTATTACTCATCGCTAATTTAGACGACGCTACCAGCGCAAAATCCTGATGCCCACGCCCATTGAAAGTTGTGACCGCCCAAATGCCCTGTCACATCGAGCACTTCACCAATAAAATAAAGGCCTTCGACTGTTTTCGCCTCAAATGTTTTAGAGGAAATAGAGCTTGTATCGATCCCGCCCAGCGTCACCTCGGCTGTTCGGTATCCTTCACTGCCCTTAGGCACGACCTGCCAGCGCTCAATCAGCTCTGCCGCATATTGTAATTTCTTATCTGATAGATCTGCCATACGTTGATCGGAAAACTCTATGAATGCCAGCATGAGCCCTGCGATACGTGAAGGGAGCAGTTCTGAGAGAACCGTTTTAAGCTGCTGCTTAGGCGTTTTATTTTTTCTTTCTTTCAAGGCTTGAAGCACATCTAGATCAGGCAAGAGGTTAATTTCTATGGCCTCTTTTTCACGCCAATATGACGATATTTGCAAAATTGATGGCCCGGAAAGCCCGCGATGCGTAAAGAGCAGCCCTTCTCTGAAGGCCTGACCACACTCGGCCTTAACAGCGGCATCAATCGATGCGCCAGATAATGGCTTTGTTTTTTCTAAAAGCTCTTCATCAAATGTCAAAGGCACCAAAGCCGCTTTTGGCGGCACGATATTCAAGCCGAATTTCTTAGCCAGCTCATAGCCAAAATTACTCGCGCCAATTTTCGGTATAGATAGCCCGCCGCTCGCAATCACTAGAGACTGACAGGTAAAATCACCCTGATCGGTTTGTAGGACAAAGCCTTTATCCGTTTTCTCATAGCCGCTGACCTTTGTGCCACGCTGAAAAACCGCACCATGCTCTTCACAGCCTTTTTTAAGCATGTCGATAATGTCGCCCGCGCTTTCATCGCAAAACATCTGGCCTTGCGAATTGAGCGGCGCCTTATCATGGAGCCCCTCGCCTTTATATTGTTTTTCATGATACTTGATGCCGCGCTCATCTAAGAGGGCCATGAAATCATAGGGGCTAAAGCGTGAAAGGGCTGATTTGCAGAAATGCGGATTTTGCGAGATGAAGTTCTCAGCCGTGCAATAAAGATTGGTGAAGTTACAGCGCCCGCCGCCTGAAATCCTTATTTTCTCGCCGATTTTGCGCATATGATCGATGAGGCACACACGACGCCCACGCTTGGCCGCTTGCCAGCCACACATCATTCCTGCGGCGCCCGCGCCAATAATAATTACATCATAATCTTTCATATATGAGGTTGTGCGCTATATAGGGGTTAAAAGTAAAGCAAATATGGGCTTTGCATTTATAAAAATTATATGTATAAATGCGCAACCCTTAGAGTTCATGGCGCTTAAAGCGCATTAGAGATGAGTATGAACCTTAAGTTATTTTTCATGAGGAATTATAAATATGAGCGAACAATCAGGAACTATTATCAATATTAAAACAGGCCTAGCAGAAATGCTTAAAGGCGGGGTGATCATGGATGTTGTGACAGCCGAACAAGCGAAAGTCGCAGAAGATGCTGGCGCTGTGGCAGTTATGGCGCTTGAGCGCGTTCCTTCTGATATCCGTAAGGCTGGCGGCGTTGCGCGCATGAGCCCCCCTGATATTATCGAAGAAGTCATGAAGGCTGTGTCTATTCCTGTTATGGCGAAATGCCGTATCGGTCACTTTGCCGAAGCGCAGCTTCTCCAGCAAATGGGCGTAGATTTCATTGATGAGAGTGAAGTGCTTACACCTGCGGATGAAGAGTTCCACATTAATAAGCAAGATTTCAAAGTGCCGTTTGTATGTGGCGCGAAAGATTTAGGCGAAGCCTGCCGCCGTATTGGTGAAGGTGCAGCGCTTATGCGTACAAAAGGCGAGCCAGGCACTGGCAATATCGTTGAAGCTGTGCGTCACATGCGCATGATCAATGCTCAAATCAAAGCGGTAACGCATATGGATGAAGCTGAGCTTATGAGCTATGCCCGCGATCTTGGCGCGCCTTATGAAGTTTTGAAGCTTGTACGCAAGGAAGGCAAATTGCCTGTTCCTAACTTCGCGGCAGGCGGCGTGGCAACACCTGCGGATGCAGCACTTCTCATGCAGATGGGCGCGGAAACAGTCTTCGTTGGTTCAGGCATCTTTAAGTCTGATAACCCAGAGAAATTCGCAAAAGCGATTGTTAAAGCGACTGCGCATTATGATGATCCTGCCGTTGTTCTTGAAGCGTCTAAAGAGCTTGAAGGCGTAGCGATGCGCGGCACAGAGATCAGCGAGCTTGAAGAGCCAATGAAGATGGCAAATCGTGGCTGGTAGAAAACGTTGATAAAGAGGCTGTGCCGGTGCCATTTGCTACGCTTCCGCTTCGCACGTACAAAACTACGTTGACGATGCGGTTCTCGCAAATATAATCGTCTCGCCTCCCTTCTCTTTGTTTTTAGGATAGAAGCCAATGCCCGCACTTGTTCCTGAACTCTATTGCCAAGATATTACAAAGAGCCTTGCCTTTTATATCGATGTGCTTGGCTTTAGCATTAAGTATGAGCGCAAAGGTGAGGGATTTGCTTATCTTATGCTTGGCGAAGCAGAGCTCATGCTCGATCAACTCGGCGAGACACGCGACTGGCTGGCTGCGCCTTTAGAGCCTCCGTTCGGGCGCGGAATTAATTTACAGATAAAAGTCGAAGATGTTGATGCGCTTTATAAACGCTTTCAAGATAAGGGGCTAGATATCTTTCTTGAGATGGAAGATACGACCTATCAATGCGGCAAAATTGCAAAAGTCAGCCGCCAATTCATTGTTCAAGACCCTGATGGTTATTTATTGCGCTTTTTTAGCGATGTTACAAGACATAGACAAGCTTCCCACCCCTAACTTTCCAGTCATTAGTTTGACATAAGTTTGAAACAATGCTAATACCCCTTCTTATAAATTCACGAAGGGGTATTTTTTATGGGGCAGGATCTAGAAGTTGGCTTATGTCTTTTAGCCATTTCCGACGTGGTTTGCGAAATACACGAGCGCATATCCCAAATTGCTCCCGAGCATATCAAGAATATTACGGCCCATCACTCTCAAAGAAATTTAGATGAATTTCTAGAACGCTCCTATTATGACTAATCATAAAGATAGTGAGAATAACGGCTCTAACATTGTGCCTTTTAAGCCTAAAGAGCCGCAACACGCGGAAACGGCCGACGATACTCTCTCCAGCACCATTCTAAATGAGCAAGAGCTAAAAGCTAATGTTGCACTAGAGTGTTGCAAAGACCATCACGCAGTTATTACCTTTTATTGCTCTATCATCGAAGAATATGATCTTGAGAATTGTAGCGAAGAAGAGGTTCATATACTCTACAGCGCGCTGGCAGACATCGAAAAAGAGCACGCACAATTTAAGCAGTATATGAGAATGGCGCGATTTGAAGCTATAGTACTGGATGATGAAATTCTTAATCGTTTGAATAAAGAGCTTAAGTCCTTAAATGAGGAAGTTTCATTAAAAATTAAAGGCTTAAGCCAAAAGGCCGATGAGATTAAAACATTAAGAGAAGCTATGCTGCCTGCGCATGTAAAGCTAAAAGATGCCTTTAAAACCGCCATCGATGAAATCACGCATCTTGATGAATACCACAAGCATAAGGATCTGTTTGAAGTAGGTTATCTTGAAAAGAAATATCACATTAGCGAGGATATACCAGAAGCTATTATATCACTCAATAGCAAGCTTAAGAGCTTATGGCAGGACATCTCACATAATGGCCAAAACAGCTTTGTTCCGAAAGATATGCGCAGCGCGTTTAGTGATGCTGAGAAAACTCTGAAAACTCTCGCGAGCGCTTATGATGTGAATCTAGATGCACCCTCTTAGTTTGGAAAAGATATGAGCAAAAAAAGAGATCGCTATTTTTCAGAGGCGCTTTTAGAAGCGAATAATGCCTATCAAAATTCTGTTACAGAACTTGCACGGCTACGCGCGCTATCTCATAAACGTCCGCTTAGCGAGCTTATATTTGAGATTAAGACATGCATGCTCGAGCTTGAAGCGCGTTATGAAGCAATGAACGCGCAGCGCAAAGCGGAGGGCTTGGCGCAGACAACACCGCGTGAAGGGCATGAAGTCATCAGAGAATGGGCGCAGGCACAACTCTCGCATTACAGCGCTCATAGAGGCGCCATCTCTAAGCCCAAATCACCAAGCGAGCCAAGCTACGTGATTATGCACCCCAAACTGGCGCGCAAGGCTTTTCAAATTGCTGCGCTAAATGTCCAAATCGATGTCGATAGATTGCAAAATTCTATGCAGGATCACGCTTTCACGCCCTCAAAGGACACGCTGGAAAGGTTGCAAGAGCACCAGAATGCTCTTGATAAGGCTTTTAATGCGTTGAGCATGGCTGTGCCTGATAAGAATAGGCGCACTGATTTTTCGATGGACGTCAATCGTTACAAATATTGGCATGAAACGCTCCAAGCCCAGCTCTCCCTCGTTAAACAGCGCCTTGATATTCAAGGAGCCTCACAAGATTCCCTTAGCTTGGATAAATAAACCCGCTTGCCTTATATGGTGAGCCGTAGGCTTTGATATCTTTGTTCCAAAAACGGGCGCTTGTCCAATCATTGAGCGGTGAAGTGTCTTCGACGCGCATACGTTTATAAATGATTGAGCGCGTTCTCTTATTGCTGCCCCAATTGCTATGCGTAACCTCGATAGTGCGCGGATCGATCACTTTTGTGACAACCGATAAATGCCCATAAGAAAGACGGCGGGATTTTGAGAGCACAAAAATCGCGCCTGGCTTGGGGGTTTGGGCTTTCACATAGCGCCCATCAGCTTGCGCCCACCATGTATGAGCATCGCCGCGAATAGGGACGCCAGAAACATCACGCGCATAAGGGACACAGCTGATCGGCTTTGGAATGGAATAGCCTGCAACATAGACATCAGAGAAAGGCTTTGGCGTTGTGCCGGTCAAGCTGTTGGTTGAACACGCCCCTAAAAGAAAAACGCTTAAAAACAAAGAGAGATAAAAACATTTCATCGTATGAGCTTAGCGTTAATGGCACGGCTTCACAAGTGCCTGTAACGCTTGACTTAGCATGATAAAGCCCATAAAAAGCGCTGATGAGAGATAAAAAACATATTGGCGTGCTGGCCTTACAAGGTGCCGTGCAGCCGCATAAACCCCATATCGAAGCTTTGGGCGCAGAGTTTAGAGCCGTTAAAACGCCGGCGCAATTTGCCGAAGTTGATGGCTTTATCTTACCGGGCGGTGAGAGCACGACGATGCTCAAATTAATTGATCGCTTTGATTTATGGGATGTGCTGGCTGATGAATTTTCGAAAAAGCCTGTATGGGGGATTTGTGCAGGCTCTATTTTAATGGCTGAAACAGTTTTAAACCCTACACAGAAGTCTTTTGGCCTGCTGCCGATGACGGTTGAGCGTAATGGCTATGGCCGCCAAGTTGATAGCCATCATTGTGCGGTTGATGGCTATGAGGTGAGCCTTATTCGCGCGCCGGTGATTAAAAATCTTGATCCCAGCGTAGAAGTGCTCGCACGCCATGAGAATGACCCGATCTGGGTGAAGAAAGGTCAATTTATGGCGAGCACATTCCACCCTGAAATGAGCCTTGTTTTTCCATCCCCGATGCATAAGGCGTTTATTGACTTGAACGCATAAAGCCCTTAAAAGAAGCTCATCATGATGCATTATATTTCGACACGCGGTGAGGGTGAGCCTCAAACATTTGATCAAGTTCTCCTGACAGGATTAGCGCCTGATGGCGGGCTGTATGTGCCTGAAACATGGCCGCAGATGAATTTGGAAACACTCAAATGCAAGAACTATATTGAGATTGCTGAAGAGGTTATGTTCCCTTTTGTTGAAGGCGTGATCGATCAGCTAGAATTCCGTCAGATTTTACAAGATGTCTATAGCGCATCAAATTTTCGCGATGAGCGTGTAACGCCTTTGGTGAAACTCTCTGGCTATATGGATAATCGCATTTATATCATGGAGCAATTTCACGGTCCAACCATTGCCTTTAAAGATGTCGCTTTACAGCTTTTGGGGCGTTTATTCGATCATGTCCTTAAAAAAGACAATAAGCGCATTACGATTGTCGGCGCGACAAGCGGTGATACTGGTTCTGCTGCGATTGAAGGGGTTAAGAACTGCGATAATATCGATATCTTTATCCTGCACCCTAAGGGCCGCGTTTCAGAAGTACAGCGCCGTCAGATGACAAGCATCATCAGCCCTGCGGTTCATAATATCGCTTTAGAGGGTAGCTTTGATGATTGCCAAAACATGGTTAAGGCGATGTTTAATGATAAAAACTTTAGAGATGATGTTCACTTATCAGCTGTAAACTCGATTAACTGGGCGCGCATTATGGCGCAAATCGTCTATTACTTCACAACAGCATTAGAAGCAGGCGCAGCAGATGGCGAACAGGTCAGCTTTGTTGTGCCGACAGGTAATTTCGGCAATGTGTTTGCTGCATATTGCGCTTCTAAAATGGGCTTACCTATTAAGCTCTTAGGTATTTCTACGAATAAGAACGATATCCTCACACGCTTTTTTGAAAATGGCGAGATGAAGATCGATGAATCTTTTGCCACACTCAGCCCATCAATGGATATTCAAATCTCCTCTAATTTTGAGCGCTATCTCTTTGATTTATTCGGACGCGATGCGGCGAAATTAAAAGAAACAATGGATGCGTTCAAAGATAAGGGCTCTTTCAAAGTTGATGATGCCTTGATGAATATAGCCCATCGTGAGTTTAGAGCGGCGCGCGCTGATGATGAGCAGACACTGGCTTTGATTAAAGAATGTTATGAAGCGTGCGATTATGTGCTTGATCCCCACACAGCCGTTGGTCTTGAGGGTGCAAAAGCGATTGCCGAAGAAACAGATGGCAAAGTCATTTTGCTTGCCACTGCCCATCCTGCAAAATTCCCAGATGCTGTTGAAAAAGCCATTGGTATTCGCCCTGCGTTGCCTGAGCATTTGGCTGATTTGTTTGAACGTGAAGAGGTTATGCAAGAGCAGCCGCATGATCTGGCCAAAGTGCAAGCCTATGTGAAAGAGCATAGCCGCGCCTTCACATCATGATCCGCGCAGCGCTTGAAACACCGCTTGGTGAGATGATCGCTATTGCGGATGAAAAAGCGCTGCATTTACTTGAATTTTCAAATCGTAAAAATCTAGCGCGCCAGATTGCGAGATTACCTCAAGATATAAAGCGCGGGACAAATCCTATCATTAAAGCGCTCTCACATGAGCTTGCGCTTTATTTTGAAGGGCGTTTAAAAAATTTTAAAACACCGCTCGTCCTGCATGGNAGCGNTTTTCAAAAAGAAGTNTGGANTGGGCTACAAAGCCTTTCATATGGAGAGACGCTNTCTTATAAAGCGCTTGCCGAACGCATCNGCAAAGCTAAATCCATACGNCCGCTCGCTTCCGCAGTTGGNGCAAATGCGCATGCTCTTATCATTCCTTGCCACCGCGTTATCGGCTCTGATGGCAGCTTAACAGGCTATGCAGGTGGTTTAGAACGCAAGAAAGCGCTGCTGAATATTGAAGGCGCTCTTTATTGAGCCTCTGGCGTATGCGGCGCATCGTGAGGTCAAGTTATTGCTTAATCAAATCTTGACAATTTATGAATAATTTCCTATTATTTGACTTTATCTTATAAGGAAAAATAAAATTGCTATTTTTCACATGCTGCGAACAAACTGAAAGAATATTCAATAAAATCAATAGAGATACCCACCCCCCATATAAAAAACGACAAACGAAGTGAAGACACCTCCCCCACCCCTAATTCCCTTGAAAAGCCTCCTTATATCGGATATCAAAAAACTATGAGTGATATTAAATTAACGACATTAGATAACGGGGTTCGGGTTCTAACCGATTATGTCCCCTCCGTTGAAAGCGCAGCTCTTGGTATTTGGGCGGGTGTTGGTACACGCAATGAAGAGCTGAGCAATAATGGTGCAGCGCATATGGTTGAGCATATGCTTTTTAAGGGCACGCAAAAGCGCGATGCGGCTAAAATTGCTGAAGAGATTGAAAATGTAGGCGGCTCGATGAATGCTTATACAAGCCGTGAGCTGACCAGTTATCACATTCACCTTCTTAAAGATGATGCGCCTTTAGCGCTGGATGTGTTGGCGGATATGTATCGCGGCTCGAGCTTTCCTGATGAAGAGATCGAGCGTGAGCGCGGCGTGATCTTGCAAGAAATCGGGATGTGTAATGACACGCCCGATGATGTGATCTTTGATCTTCATTTTGAAACGTCATATCCTGATCAAGCTTTTGGTGCGCCGATTTTAGGGCGTGAGCACAATATTAAAGAGATGAGCCGTGAAGCGCTGCAAGGCTATGCTCAGCGTTTTTATCAGGGGCACAATACGGTTATTAGCGCCTCTGGTAATATTGAACATGATGCATTTGTTGAGCAAGTGCGTACGCTTTTTGCCGATATGCCAAGTGGCGAAAAAGCGCCTACGCAGAGCGCACATTATAAGGGCGGTGAAATACGCCAAGAAAAAGATCTAGAGCAAAGCCACTTTATTTTGAGCTTTGAAGGGCTGGCGCGCCTTGATGAGGATTATTACACGGCGCAAGCGCTTTCAACGATTTTAGGGGCGGGCATGTCCTCACGCCTTTTCCAAGAAGTCCGTGAGAAGCGCGGCTTGGTTTATTCTATCTTTTCTTATCATTCTGGTTATCAGGATGCTGGGCAGTTTGGTATTTATGCTGGTACTGGCCCAGAGAAGATGGGCGAGATTATGCCTGTGATTTGTGATGAGGTTCTCAAGCTTGGCTCGAGCATTACAGAGGAAGAGCTTGTACGTGCGAAAGCCCAACTTAAGGCGAGCCTTTTGATGAGCAGAGAATCAATGATGCGCCGCGCAGACCAAAATGCTAAAGGGCTGATCTTTAGAGATCAGATTTTCGAGCAAGAGGCTTTGGCCGCTAAAATAGATGCTGTTGATTTAAAAGATTTGGAAGATGTTGCTGCGAAAATTTTTGCGACTAAACCGACTTTAAGTGCTTTAGGCCCGCTTTCAGAGCTAGAGAGCTATGATAAGCTGGAGCAGCGTTTAGCCGCTTAATGATCTTTTAAGCTGATCCTGATTCTCCGCTCAGAAGCGCTGGATCAAAGCCTAAAGTTGCGACGGCTTTTTTCCATTTATCGTCTAGAGCTTCGTGGAAGATAATATCTTTATCAGGATCGCATACGAGCCAAGCATTTTGTTTAAGCTCATCTTCTAATTGGCCTGCTTCCCATCCTGCATAGCCAAGTATGAATAAATAGTCGGCTGGCCCCTCTCCATCGATAATACTTTGCAAGGCATCGAGTGTTCCAGTTACGCCGTAATCATCGTTAATGCCGATTGTTTCTTTATGCGAGAAGTCACCGCTATGGAGTAAAAACCCTCTGCCCGGATCGACAGGGCCGCCATGCATAACATCTTGGGGCAGTTCATCAAAATTGAGCTTCACACCTTCTGGAATGCCGAGCTGCTCTAAGACTTTATCAAAACGAATGCCTGGCGCTTTTTGATTAATGGCTAAACCCATGGCGCCATTTTCATCATGCGCACACATATAAATCACCGCATGATCAAAACGCGGATCACCGATCGACGGCATAGCAAGCAAGAGTTTTCCGGTGAGATATTGATCATTTTCTTGACTCATGGCCATAGCGTATCATAGATATTTCCGCGCTAGAAAGGTGTTTTTATTTGACATAATTATACTGGCAGATATATAGTCCCTTCACCATAAAAAATAGAGGTCATTAGACTATGAATGAAGATACAAAAATCGTAGTGCGCAGCCCGCTCGAGCTTGGAAAAAATGAAGAGATTAGCTTAACAAATATTTCTGCTTATTGGTTTCATCAACCGCCGACACAATCTTTGCCGAAAGTTGTAAGAATTATCGATAAGAATAATGCCCAGCATAGCGCTGTCACGCCTATAGACACGTTTGAGACGATCATTCACAATTCTTCACTGACTTTCCTGTTCTCTAGCTATAGCGGCATGGCGCAAACCCCAGAGCAAAAAGCGGATAAATATGTGCTGGTTGATGTCACGCAAATCATCCCTCCTGAGGACGAGACAGATTTCAGCGATATTGCACAAATTCGCGTTGGCGGTAAGTATGGTGATCTCTATACACCATATGCAGATGATGCAAAAAATCTTATGAGCACAGGCGAGCTCTATAGCGTCATTAATAATATCGTAATTCCGAAATAATAATCATATGAGCACGATGAACAGCAAAGAAAAGAGAAATTTATCTATCAGCGCATGGAAAGAGCATGCTCTAGGCCAAGCACAGCGCATTGCGATTGATGATGTTGCGCGCTTATCGCTGCCACCTAAGAAGCAGGCGCATATGCTGCATGGCGAACTTGTCACACATAAAGGCGAGCGGTTCTTATGTTCTTCTAATCGTGATATCGCCCATACAATTATGAGCACAGCAAGCAGTCATTTTCAGCATGCTGTACGCGAGCGCGGCCTTGATGAGCCGCATTATATCAATCTTCGTCATGCCTATTTATATGGCGTGGATATGCATTTAGATTTAGCGTTTTTAAAATATGACGGGCAGCAGGATGGTGTACTTTATATGCCGCTTGATAATCAAGACATCCATATGAGCAATGAAGATATGTTACATCGTTTGGATTTTGGCTTTCCCCGCCTACCTGCACCGAAAAATAAACCAGAATTATAATGACGCGCAGTCTTTCCCGCTTTTGGGCCGCTTATAAGAGGCTAGCTGTGCAGCATAATAAAAGCGCTTAGGCTTTTTTCTTAGCTGGTGACTTCTTTTTGGCGGTTGTTTTCTTTGCCACTTTCTTCTTGGCGGCTGGCTTTTTCTTTGCGGGTTTGGCTTCGCCTTTTTCCGCAGCCTTCGCAGCTTTTGCTTCATCACGCGCGATCTTTTGCGCGATCAGATCCACAGCTCTATTCATGCCGATGCTCATCACATCTTCATCTTTTGGAATAGAGGCGAACTTGCCATCATGCTGAACGAACGGCCCGAAACGACCAATACCGGCTTTAATCATTTTGCCCGTTTCAGGGTGCTCACCAACATCACGCGGAAGAGCAAGCAGGGACAAAGCTTGTTCTAATGTAACATCTGCAGGGGCTACGCCTTTTGGCAAGCCTTGACGTTTTGGTTTTGGACCTGCTTTTTTCTTAGGCTTTTTAGGTGGTTTTTTACCAGCTTCCTCAGCTTTCTTAACCTTTTCTTCCCAAGTTTTGAGCGTCTCGATATAGTCTTTATCCGCCTCTTCAATGGCTTCAGGCGCAGGATCTATTTGCACGTACGGGCCGTACGGGCCACGGCGAAGTGAAACTGTACGCCCTGTACCTGGCTCCTCACCAAGGACTTTAGGCTCATTTACCAAGGCTGCTTCATCACTGCCTTCTTCACCGTCTTTATCCGGAACAACAAGCGGCTTGGTGTATTTACATTCAGGGTAGTTCGAACAGCCAATGAATGCACCGAATTTACCGAGTTTAAGACCTAAGCGGCCATCACTACAGGCTTGGCATTTTCTGCTCTCATCGCCGCCCGGGAAAAAGTGCGGGCCTAAATCTGCATCAAGCTGATTTATCACGTCTGTAATGGTCAGCTCTTTTGTTTCATCAACGGCAGCTTTGAAATCATCCCAGAACTGGCGCAGCGCTTCTTTCCATTCAACATGGCCGCCTGCAATCGCATCCAACTCTTCTTCAAGATTGGCTGTGAAGTCATAATCCACGTAGCGTGTGAAGAATTTTTCCAAGAAGGATGTTACAACGCGGCCGCGATCTTGCGGAATAAAGCGGCGGCTTTCCATGGAGACGTAATTACGATCTCTGAGCACTTGCAAAATTGAGGCATAAGTTGATGGGCGGCCAATGCCGAGCTCTTCCATCTTTTTAACTAGCGAAGCTTCACTGTAACGTGGCGGTGGCTGGGTGAAATGTTGATTCTGTTTGATATCAACGAGCTTGCTCTTATCACCTTGGCTCATTGGCGGTAGGCGACGATCTTTATCATCGACATCCTTATCTGTGTCATCTTCATCGTCATTTTCTTGATACAAGGTCAAGAAACCATCGAAAGTAACAACGGAGCCATTAGCGCGCAGGATGACATCGTCTGTACCATCAGAAATATCGATCGCCATTTGATCAAGGACAGCGCTTTCCATCTGAGACGCGACTGTACGCTTCCAGATCAACTCGTACAGGCGGCGTTCGCGCTCATCACCCATCGGTGAGCCGCTACGACCCGGAATTTTAGACAGGTCAGTTGGACGGATCGCTTCGTGAGCTTCCTGTGCATTTTTCGCCTTTGATTTATATAGACGCGGCGCATTGGGGACATAGTTTTTGCCGTATTCTTTGCCGATCACATCTCGCGCTTGGGCTACAGCCTCGTTCGAGAGAGTCGTACCATCCGTACGCATGTATGTAATAAAGCCTGCCTCGTACAAACTTTGCGCAACACGCATGGTATTTGAAGCGCTAAAGCCCAGCTTTCTTGACGCTTCCATTTGCAAGCTTGAGGTAATGAAAGGCGGAGCAGGATTGCGGCGTACTTGCTTCTTTTCAATCTTTTGAACAGAAAGTGCTTTGTGACGTATGCGCTCAGCGGCTTGATTGGCCTGTGCTTCTGAGCCAATATCCATTTTAGCGAGCTTATTGCCAGCCAAATGGGTTAGTCGTGCAAAAAATGGTACACCATCTGCCGTGTGGAGCTTGGTTTCGATCGACCAATATTCTTGCGGGTTAAAGACTTCGATCTCGGCTTCACGCTCACAGATCAGGCGGAGCGCTACTGACTGTACGCGTCCTGCGGATTTAGAGCCCGGTAATTTACGCCATAATACTGGCGATATATTAAAACCAACCAGATAATCAAGCGCACGACGCGCAAGATAGGCTTCGATTAGAGGCTCATCGAGTTGACGGCCTTGCTGGAAAGCGGCTTGAATTGCACCTTTTGTAATCTCATTGAAGGTCACGCGGTGTAGGCGTTTTCCTTGTAAAAGATTTTCATCTTCTAGAATCTGCTGAATATGCCAGGCAATGGCTTCACCCTCTCTATCCGGGTCAGGTGCGAGCCAGACAGAGCTCGCCTTTTTCACGGCGCGCTTAATATCGTTAACATGTTTGGCTGAACGCTCTCCGAGCTGCCATTTCATGGCGAAATCTTCATCAGGTAAAACAGAGCCATCTTTATTGACCAAGTCACGTACATGCCCGAAAGAAGCCAAAACTTCGTAATCTGGCCCTAAATATTTACCAATGGTCTTAGCCTTGGCTGGCGACTCTACAATAACTAGATTTGATGCACTCAACTTTTATTTCCCGCTTTATTATACCTGCTCGAGCAAGCCGATTTTTCCACCCGGCAGGCGTTCAATGCGCCCTGCAAGCTCTAATTCGAGTAAAATCATTTGCAAGGCTGGAATACTTAACTGACAGTTTCGAACGAGTTCGTCAACTGATATTGGTGTGAAGCTGAGTGCGTTGAGCACTTCTTCTTGAGTATTTTCACCCTGATAATCCACCTCCAAAGCTTGGCCTATAAAGCTTTGCGGCTTGGTGTAGGTATCTCTAAATGATGTGCCTGAAAAATTTTTCACCATCTCTAATATGTCATCAGCCCCACGTATTAATGTCGCCCCTTCTCGAATTAAATGATTAGGGCCTTGCGCGCGCGGATCAAGTGGGTGGCCTGGCACTGCCATGACATCACGCCCAATTTCGCCTGCTAGTCTGGCAGTAATTAAAGAGCCAGATTTTAAGTTGGCTTCCATCACGATCGTTGCCGCTGCTAATCCTGCGACAATGCGGTTTCGGCGTGGGAAGAGATGTGCTTTCGGCTCGGTTGAAAGCTGGCTCTCAGCCAAGATCAGACCTTTTTCTTTTATCTCTTCATAAAGGGCGGTATTTTCCGGTGGGTAGATCACATCTATTCCTCCCGCCACAACAGCGATTGTTGATGCACCGCCCACGGCAGATAAAGCCCCAACATGGGCCGCCGTATCTATACCGCGCGCCAGACCAGAGACAACGCATTGTCCCTGCGCGGCGAGATCATAGCTTATACGCTGCGCGAATTTTTTACCGTTAATAGATGCATTTCTTGCCCCGACAATGGCGATCGCGGGT
Source organism: Micavibrio sp. (assembly GCA_002687495.1). GTDB lineage: Bacteria > Pseudomonadota > Alphaproteobacteria > Micavibrionales > Micavibrionaceae > TMED27. The sequence goes on from NZAJ01000003.1 coordinate 35,193, forward strand.
TTATTCGCAAGGCTTATATTGCCCATATAGCTTAGAATAGGTGGGGCATCTTCTGTTGCGGAGAGGCTTAAGGGATAATCAGGGCAGCGCGCCGTGATGATATCACCACCAATTTTTTGCAAATGCTCATATTCTTTTTCAATCTCAGATCTCTCGGGGATTTTTATTGTGCGCTTAGCGCCGCCTTTATGTGCAAGATTTGGGATTTCTTTTAATGCGTTCTCGCAAGAGCCAAAGCGCTCTATAAGGCGATAAAATGTAATAGGGCCAACATTTTCGGCGCGGCTCAGACGAAGCCACTGTAATTTCTCATCAATCGATAGCGGTTTATTCACCGCTATGGGCTGAAGCATCCTCATCCCCTTTATCTTGGTTCTTTTTGCCCTTACCTATTTTAGGCTCAGTGCCTTTAAGCAGGCGCATAATATTGTCTTTATGGCGAACAAAAATCAAAAGCGCAATTAAAACTACAATTAATGATGGAACGGCGCCATATATAAAATATGTTGCGACAGGCGCGATCGCAGCAGCGCAAAGCGCGCCCAGTGAAGAGATACGGCTAAGGATAACAACGCTTATCCATACCAAACCACTCACCAAACCTGCATATGGGACAGCGGCAAGCAAAACGCCAAACGCCGTCGACACACCTTTTCCGCCTTTGAATTTCAACCAGACGGGGAAACAGTGACCCAAGATAGCTCCCAAACCCAGCATTAAATTTGATTTTGCTAGAGATTCAATGGTCGGTATAAAATCTGCGTGGCTATAATATTTTATAGAAACATACGTAGAAATTAAGATCAAAAAAGCGCCTTTTCCTGCATCGAGCAGCAATGTTAGAAACGCTATTAACTTATTGCCTGTGCGCAAGACATTTGTCGCACCGATATTACCAGAGCCTATTTCTCGAATATCTTTCTTCAAGAATACCTTACTTAGAATAAGACCGAACGGAATAGAGCCAGCCACGTAGCCTAAAAATATTTTCAAAAACGTAGCGATAAATAATTCCATTCCTACGCACCCACCAACATATCAAGAACAGCCATACGCGTTGGGATGCCATTTGCCACTTGCTTCAGAATTAAGCTTCGCTGAGGATCTTCAGCAATATCATCCGCAATCTGTACATTTCTAACTAATGGGCCGGGATCCATCACTACGGCTTTAGGCGCGTATTTATCTAGGATATTCAGTGTCAGGCCGAACTCATTAAAATACGCTTCATCAGAAGAGATGAGCGCGCGGTCCATACGCTCTTTTTGTAAACGCAAGGTCATGACAACGTCTGAGTTTGGCAGGCCGTCTTTAAGGGTGTGAAACTTCTTAATATTATCAAAAGGCAAGCTTTCCGGCATCAGAACTTTAGGTGCGATTACACGCACATTGGCGCCCATTTTTGTTAGAAGCTGCATATTTGAGCTTGCCACGCGGCTATGGGCGATATCGCCGATAATCGTAACATTCAGCCCGCCTAAGCCGCCAAAATGATCGATCATTGTCAAAGCATCGAGCAGTGCCTGCGTTGGGTGTTCACGCCAGCTATCGCCGCCATTAATCACTGGACATTTCGCCTTAGAAGCGACCGTTAAAGGCGCGCCATAATCCGCATGGCGCATAACAATTGCATCTGGCTTCATTGAGGTCAGTGTTTCGATTGTATCAATGAAATTTTCACCTTTAGAAAGGCTTGATGTTTCCGGGTTCCAGTTCACAACCTGCGCGCCCAAACGCTTAGCCGCTATCTCAAAAGAGGTCAGCGTACGCGTTGAATGCTCGAAAAATAAATGCAGGATAATCTTATTTTTTAGGCGTTCATTATCCCAATCGCCCTTTTTCAACTGGGCTGCAATCTCTTGCGCTCGCGAGAGGAATTGTTCAATTTGCGCTTTATCAAGCTCATTTATGCCGAGTAAGTGCTGCATCTTTATATGCCTTTTATGTTGTTTATATATTCATGCTTTAAAATATGTGAGCAGAAAAATAAACCTCTTTAATGTTTAGAGGAGTTTTTTCTTCGTGAATATGATAATATCAATCAATTATTAACCTCTTTACGATATTTTGTACCTGACGATGGGCTTTATACTTAACTTTTTTAAAACTCTTTTTAAAAATAAAAGAGCTTCAGAGACTGTAGAGCCCTCCTCTTCAGCCCCGCCGGCTTTTGAGGAAAGTTCAGTACCCCATCAAGGCATTATTGCCGAAGAACCGGTACTGGCCTTTGAAGATGGTTTTTTAGTGATGATCGTCAATCACCGTTTCCCCAATATACCTAGCTGGGTTGAATGGGATAGTGAAAGACAAGTCATTGCAATAACGCAAATGAATGGTGATATGGATGAGGCTAAAATCAGCCTTAAAGAAGAATATTACGAACAACTTGCAAAAGAGAACAAAATATTGTTAGTAAGCAACGATAATGATCAAGCGACAGTGCATTTTGTCAGTTTTATAGCGCGACGCTGATCTTATAATAGGAGGGAATAATGGTTGAATTTCTTAATAAAGGTTTCAATGGCAACGCAAAATTGGTGCAAGGCGTTGTAAAAGCGGTTGTCTCAGATGGTTTATCCGCGGACAGCGAGACTGGTTACAGCGCTCAATTTAGCGGCAGCACTTTTGAAAGCGACTCTGCAGATTCTGGCGCTTCAGCCCCATCTGTTAACGCTCCTAGTCGCGAACTCTAATCTCTAATCGATAATCTTATTATTTCTGAGCTGTTCAATTTCAGCATCGGAGATATTGAGCATATTTGATAAAATTTCATGCGTGTGCTGGCCTGATAATGGCGGCGGCGCTTCATAGTGCACTGGGCTCTCGGAAAATTTCAAAGGCGAGCCCACCAAGGAAATCTCTTCACTTTTTAAAGGGTGCTTCATTTCAATCTGCATTTCACGCGTTTGAATCTGCTCCATAGCAAAAGCTTGTTCTATTGTGTTCACAGGGCTGCATGGCACTGAAATTTTCTCACACTCATCAACCCAGTAATTTATATTCTTGCGCTCAATATGCTCTTGAATTAATGCGCAGAGCTCTTCGCGATTTTTAACACGCATTTTATTGCTCTTATAGGCTTCATTCTCTGCCCAAGTGTCTTGACCTATAAGTTTGGCGAAGCGCGCAAACTGGCTGTCATTACCTATTGCCAAAACAACATGACCGTCTTGCGCTTCAAAAACCTGATAAGGGACGATCGTTGCATGAGCATTTCCTCGTCTTGGTGCGCAGTGGCCACTCGTGAGATAATATTGCGCGAGGTTTGTCATGGCGGCTAATGTGCAATCTGTTAGCGCGACATCAACCATTTGGCCTTGACCGGTTACATTGCGAAAATTAAGAGCTGCCAAAATAGCGATTGCAGCATTTAGACCCGTCATAATATCGCTAAGCGCTACACCCGCTTTCATCGGTGCACCTTCCGGCTCGCCAGTACTGGCCATCAACCCGCTTAAAGCTTGCGCGACAAAATCATAGCCCGGTTCTTTCGAGAGCGGGCCTTGCTGGCCGTAACCGCTAATCGCGCAGTAAATCAAAGACGGATATGTCTGTTTAAGCTGCTCATAGCCAAGGCCATATTTCTCTAGACCGCCAACTTTAAAATTGTGAATGAGAATATCTGCTTTTTCGATGAGCTTGTGGAGTAAAGCTTGGCCTTGCTCGGTTCTAATATCAATGGCGATAGATTTTTTATTGCGGTTGCATGAGAGATAATAAGCGCTCTCGCTTGTATCTTGTCCTGAGTCATCTTGCAAATAGGGCGGGCCCCATTGGCGCGTATCATCACCGCCGCCTAAGCGCTCTATTTTTATAATCTCTGCGCCCATGTCACCAAGCATTTGTGTACAATATGGCCCTGCTAGAACGCGGCTTAAATCCAAAACTGTAATATTACCTAAAGCTGTTTTCATTTACCAAGGCCCTTCAATTATACCCATGACAATTAATGCACTGATGACAGAGCCTATTATAAAGCCTGGCCCTGCGGGGAGTTCTAAACTCGATAGGTTCAGCGCGCCTCCAGTTTTGAACTTTCTATGGTATGCAGTTATTAAACCATGCAAGACGCCTGCAAAAGCTCCTAGTGTTAGGGCGATTAAAACACCCTCCGCCCCCAACCATAGGCCGACAGCGCCCATGAGTTTTACATCCCCCAAACCCAGCGCATCTTGTTTGTAATACCAGTTTGCAAAGAAACGAATAAGCAGAAGTGAGCCTGCCCCAAGCCCAGCGCCATAGAGCATATCTAGAGGTTGCACATACACAAAACCCGTCTCTAATTGCCATGCTATGCCGCACAATGCCAAGCTTAGCACATATATGTTCGGCAGTAAGCGCACGCGCATATCAATGACCCAAAGGCAAATTAATATCATAGCTGTTAAGAAAATAATTGCCGCTGGCAACATGGTTTAGCCTTTATATTTTAGCCACTTTACAGGGCTATATGATCTCATTCCAATCCAATATCCATATTCAATGCTGGACTTATTGAATCGTAAGGGATAAAATCGTGTTTTATCAAGCCCGCTTGGTAAAATTGTTCAAGTATTCTACTTTTCTTTTTCTACAAGGTCTCAATGGAAAATCGTTCTAAAATCATGGTCGTCGAAGATAATGACTTTGTGCGGATGCAGATTGTTAAATTTCTGGAGAGTGAAAGCTATGACGTCATAGAATGTACAGATGGCTCTCAAGCACTCGAAACTATTAATGGTAGCATTGATATGGCTATTGTAGATATACGCATGGAACCTATTGATGGTTTCGAATTTATTCGCTCGATACGCGGAGATGAAATCGATACGCCTGTTGTGTTGGTTACCGGTGATCATAATCCTGATCTACTGAATGAAGCGAATAAATGGGGGGTGGCTGCTGTTTTAATGAAGCCGGTACAAAAAGACCGTCTTCTCATGACAGTATCCAGAACATTAAAAGCAGCAAAGCGAGCCTAGTCACAGTCATGGTTAATTCTAAATCTTTATTCAGCCTTCAACATAAAAGCCAAGCTCTTTTGGCTCTTACGGTTGCGAGCTGCCTGTTTTTAAGTGGCTGCGCAGATGTTTTCTCTCCCTCTGCTCGCACCGCTAAAATCCCATCGCCAACAATGGCTGATGAGCGCCCTGAAGCTGTGAATGAAAAACCTGATAGTGTGTTGTACCTCCCTTTGGGCAGTGATGTTTTAGTACCTGAAGCTGAAGGTCACGCGCCGCTTCCAAACGAAATTGTTGGGCCATTTGAGCTGCGCAGTGAAACACTTGCCGGTGCGTTACAACTGATTTTAGCGGATTACCAAATCCCTATGGCGTTTGAGACTGATGAAGGTTTAACGCGAACAATCACAGTTGCTAATTTACGTGGCCCTTTAAATCGTGTGGTTAATAAGGTTTGTTCATTAGCGGATCTATATTGTGCTTTTGAAGATGGCTTACTGGTTATCAAAGAAACACAAACGTTCACAGTCACTGTGCCTCCCATTGGCGGCGAAACTGATATTTTAAGCTCTTTATCACAAGGCTTATCTGCGATTACAGGCACAACGCCTATTACAGAAGATGCAACGCGCACGATCATTTATGAAGCCACAAACAGAACAGCCGAACTTGCTGAGCGTTATTTCCAGCGCATTCGCTCTAACACTGCGCTGATCGTGTTTGAAGTATATATCTGGGAAGTTGGCCTGGATACTGGCAACCAGACAGGTATTAACTGGACCGAGTTCGGTAAAATTGGTGGCTCGACCATCAGCATTCCTGGTTCTATCGGTACAACTGACAACACACCTATAAGCATTGGCCTACCGGGTCTAGGTGATGTGAGCTATAACACAAGTAATGTTTTAGAATTTATCTCAAGCTATGGCGCAGTAAAAACAATCTCCCAACCACAGGTCACCGTTCTTTCAGGGGCTGAGGCCACTTTACGCGCCGCCGACACTGTGAACTATGTTTCATCGCTTAGCCGTACAACAGAAGATGGCGAGACAACGGTGTCGACCGAGACAGACTCAGTGGATACAGGTTTTACTCTAACGATCTCAAGCGCATGGGATAATGCAACGATTTACGGCAATATTGAAATTGAACTGCAAGAATTCCAAGGCTTTGATGATTTTGAAGCGGATGGAACAACACTGCGCCTTCCGCAAACAACGGAGCGTGAGCTCTCAACTCAAATTCGTATTCGTCCGGGCGATTCCCTCATCATCGCCGGTCTTGTTCGCGAAAATGATCAATTCAGTAAATCTGGTCCAGGCTTTAACCAGCCCTTCTTCCCGACCTCACGCTCTAGTTCAGTCTCGAATACAGAACTTGTTTTCCTTCTGAAGCCACGTGTCATTGTTTACACATCGGATGATGGCGGGCATATTAATTTTGATGGGAAATTACCGCCTTTCCACGCTAATCAGCCAGCGCACACGAACTCAGCTATCCCTGCAAATTTACTTGATCCTTCACAGTAATAAGAAGCGTCTTATAGAATGCGATATGTTGGCACACAGCAATATGGTGTGAGCGTTCATTGTGAGCCAAACACTTCAAAAATATAAGCTGGCCTTCAAAAAAATACAAAATTCATAGATTTTAACTCTCCTGTGGATAAAATTTATGTTATGATGGGATTAGAAGAGTCATTTCAACTCACCTCAAAAGATTATTCATCATGGTTATGCGTTCGCATTTACGAGTATTTTTTAGTTTTGGTTTATTATCATTCGGCTTAGGCACTATGGCTTTGCCTGCCCATGCTCAATATCCAGGGTTTGACGATCCGGGTGCGGCTGTTGGCAATGTTGGTGGGTCTGGTGGCCTAACCCCATCTGAAAGCAATATTGATGGTGGCGCTATCCCGCTTGGTGCCACGGCCCAAGTTGTTGTTCTTTTCAGAAATGATGGAGCGCAGCCAGTTGAAACAGGTTTAATTCGTTTATACCCTTCTTCTACAGTTTCTGCTGTTGTTTCTATGAACCAGTGTCAGGACGAGCCATTAAGCTCAGGCGCTGAATGTGCGGTCGCGCTTTCCGTTAAAGGGTTGCAGCCTGGTCAATGGCGTGTAGAAATGCTCATGTCTCACAATGGTCGTACGCGCTTAGTGACGGCGACTGTCTCAGGGACTGTTGAGGCTACAGAAGGGGCGAGCGATTCCACGACGAGTGATATTGATACAATTCCTTCTGAACTTGATTTCGAAACATTGACTGAAAGCCAAACTCTGGTTGAGCCTATTGTCTTGCGGAATATCACATCTAACCCTATTGAAATTAAAGATATTTATATCGATAGTTTTGAGCGTTCAGGTTACTCCCTGAAAACAGAATGCGAAACGTTAGAGGCTGGCCAAGCTTGTATAGCCACCGTTTCATGGTCTCCCAAGTTAAAAGGTCGCTCCTCTGGCGTGCTTGTTATAGAGCATAACGGACCTTCTGGACTTTCTAGTGTGCCTTTAAAAGGTGAATATACGCCTGAAGATGTTGATGAGGCGTCTACATTCCCGCAAGCTGTTCCGGGTAAAGGTTTGCTCGTATCTTCTTTACAAGAAATTGATTTCGGCGAAGATATTGAAACAACATCGACCATTACAGTTTCACTTGTAAATTCAGGCGATAGCCCGCTTGAGATCAATGATATTCTTGTCTCAGGCAGTGATAATGGTGTCAGCTTTAAAGATAATGGCTGTCATGCAGGGGATGTCTTACAACCTATCGAAGCGTGTCCTTTAACAATCTCTTGGTCTCCTACACGTGTTGGCGAGCTTTTGGATGATATTCAGGTTAAGCATGATGGTGCGCGAGGCGTTCTAGTGTTACCTGTTCGCGGCGAATCTATTGCCACTGTATCGCAAGATCAAAAAGCCATTATGCTCTCAAATAGCGATGGTATGGTTTATTATGATGAACAAGGCGAGATGCTTGATGCACCGCAAGCAATGTCAGGTGATCAAAATCCAACTTTAACCGGTGATCAAAGACCGATGCCGGCACGCCCTCGATCAGCCATACAAAATCGCAGCACAATCTCTGCAGCCAGCGCGGCGAGCGTTCTAGACGGCTATAAAATCACGTCTTTCTCACCATCCAGAGCTATTATCAATGGCCCTGGCGGTAGTCGTATTGTCTTTAATCAAGAAGAAACTGTCATTGGCGGTGTTCCTTGGAACATTAATATCGAATATGACGGCATTGAGTTTGGCTATCAAGGACAGCGTATTCTCTTATTATTTGATAGATCTTTATCTTCTATTAACCGTGTTACGGCATCATCAGACAGCACATCTGATACAACATCAAGCGACGAATAAGAGTTTTTAATTATGAGTAACAGCGAGCCACCACAAACGCCCGGTTCAGAAAGCCCACAGAGCTCAGAGAGCAAAGTCGTTAGCAAGGCTACAAGCGCTAACCCTCAGCGTAAAAAAGCCGTTGAAGGGCGTGAGCGTTATTTGGATATGGTTCAGCGCGAACGTGCGATGCTGCTTGATAAGGGTATTACGCGCTCAACTGAGCAATTGCTTGATATGGCGGGAGCGCATGTTCCTTCCGAAGTTGAAGATCAAAGTGTTAAAGACCGCGCGACAGGCGATCAGCTTCGCGCCATTTTGCCTGTTCAAAGCTGGTTACCATTATCCATTCACCTTGTCGGCTTACGTGATGGCTCTTTGAGAATTGCACCGCTGCATGATCTCAATGATCGACAAATCGAGGCTTTAATCTCAACAGCCCAACGAAGCGGCTTTGCGGTTGAGCGTATTGAAGTTGAAGTCTGGGATCGTAAAGAGCTTATTGATACTTTACGCTCAGTGCATGATCTGTCTGCGGATCGCTGTGAAAAGACATTATCTCAGTGGCTAAAAGACCCTGACAATGGTCTTCTTCTTAACCAGTTCCAACGTGATATGCTTGCAGAAGCCCTACAAATGCGCGCTTCGGATATTCACCTTGTGCAAGATAATAACCCTGATGCCCCTAACTGGATTCAGTATCGTATTGATGGCGATATGATGCCTATGCATTTGCTTCCAGCTGAGGAAATGGCGCGTTTAACGACTTTGCTTAAACGTGACGCGGGCTTGAACTTTGGTGATAGAACAACGCCAAAAGACGGACGTTTCGGCTTTACATGGCAAGGCCGATCAATCGACGTACGTGTGGCTGCTGGTCCGCAAGCGCAAGATGGTGAAAAGCTTACACTTCGTCTATTGGACCGCGCAGCGCTAAAAGGCTTTGATGAACTTTTCAGACGCCACCCAGATGTGGCCGATCACTTGGCTAGACTTCTGTCTCCTGAAATTAAAGGGGGCGGCGGCCTTATCCTGCTTTCAGGTCCGACAGGTTCTGGTAAAACAACAACACTTTATGCTTGTGTGCAAGAAATTGACAGACGTCGCCGTCATGTTTTGACGATTGAAGACCCGATTGAATATGAGCTTCGCTATGCAACACAATGGCAGGTTCGCCCTGGTATGCCTGGCGGCGCTTTTGCAGATTTGATCCGCGCCTCGATGCGTCACGATCCGGACTATATCATCATCGGGGAGATGCGTGATGCCGATACGGTTGAAACATCTTTGAAAGCGGCTGAATCAGGTCACACAGTGATCTCGACCATTCACGCAGATACGGCGCTTCAAACATTTGAGCGTTTGCGCTCACTTATGCCTGTGGCGCGTGAGCGCTCTTCGACATATACCCTTGCTCAGCAAGTACGCTGTATCCTAAACCAGCGCTTGGTTCGAACGCTCTGCCAAGGCTGCGCGCATAAAGATAGTGTGAGTGAAGTTTTAAATGAGCAAGAGCTTGTTCAATTTGGCTTTACTGGTGGTGAAAAGGTTAGACGCCATAATAGTTCTGGCTGTGATTTATGTAACCGTACAGGTATTTCCGGTCGTACGCTGCTTTTAGATGCGCTTATGATTACGATCGGACCATCACAACGTAATGGCATATATGAAGCGCTCATGCATAATGTAAACAGCGTCACCCATGAAGATGGCGTTGTTGTCCATACACGTCGTGAGGGCCTTATTGATCTGGTTTTAAGCGGCTTGGTCGATCCAAAAGCTGCAATTTCTTATTTAGAAGACTGATGTAAAAAAATGGGTCGTAGGGGATAGAGATGCAGCAATGGATTGCTGAAATTGCATATGAGACAGCTTCGGGACCTAAAAAGGTGACCGAAACTTTCTTCCTGCCCTCAGCAGATGATGTGCGCGAAAGCATTGGCAAGCGCGGTGGCTATGTGCTTTCCATCCGCGCGCATGAACGCTCGCCATTAGAGCGTTTACTTGCACGCTCGACATGGTGGCAGGTTCAGCTGCTACGCGGTATTCAGTTCCGTGCTGGTTCATCATCCCCCGGGGTTGCTCTTTGGAAAATCATTCAAGCTGAAGAAAATCCGCGTCGTCAAAATATTTTGGCACCTGCACGAGAAGCGCTCGCTCGAGGTTTAGGTGTTATTGATGCGCTTAAAGCTTTGCAAATTTTTGATCACTCAACCTTGGCCATTCTGGCCGGTTCCGAACGTGCCAACCGCCTCATTGAGGGTATTCCGCACGCTATTCACTCTATTACACAAAAGAAAAAGAACGCACGCGCGATCATGGGGACAATGGGCTGGCTAGGCTTTGATGTGTTTTCCATCGTTAGCTCGTTATGGGCCGGTAAAGATATGGTATTGGGCTGGTTTAGAGATAACCCGCCTAGCGATCCTGAAGAATTTGAAAAATTCGAGCGTGTTGTTGGGAATCTCGGCCTTACATGGGATATTTTGATTTATACATCAGTATTCATGGGTCTTTTCATGTGCTGGTGTTTATTCTCTTTCTGGCTCAATCGCGGTAAAAAAGACTGGCCGACTGCCAAGCTTGTGAGAAAAATCCCGCTTATTGGTGGCTATTTGCGCGATTTGGCCTTTGCCGATTCAATGACGGCGGCGGCGCGAATGCTTAATGGTATGGTGCCAATTAACGATACATTAGAGCAATCAGCAGAAGCTTCCGGCGCGCCCGATGTTATAGCCTATTGGGAAGAATCATTGAACGATCTATCACGTGGGGTATCCTTGGGTAATGCTTTGGATCGCTCGCCTTTGAGAAGAAATGAACGATTAGAGCTTGCGGCCTTGTCTGATCTCGAACAAGTTGCTACAGTTATGGAGTCTATCGCCGAAATGCGTTCGCAAGCGGCAAAGACAAAACACTCGATGATTGTGTGGCTTGCCTTCGCTTTGACCGGTGTTTTCCTTGTTATTGCTTTTGGTAGTGCGATTTACGCCTTGACGGTGATGAATATGAGTATGGACTCCATGATGGGCGGATTGATGCAGGGGGCTGTGTAACATGTATTATTTAGGGGAGTGCTAGGAATTGGCGCCATCATCAGAAGATAATAACGATCAGGATAAAGGCAAAGTCTCTGCGGGCAAGCTTGGCGGCGGCGTGACCCGCGCGCAACCTAGCCCAGGCGTTTCTGATTATCTAGCTGGCGAGCACAAGGATTTTGTTGGCAATCTAAAACCGCATTTGCCTCATGAGATGGTTGGCGGTGTTATACCGCATATTCCTGGCACTGAAGATGAAGCTGTGTGGAATGCGGCATCGCAAGCTTGTGGGACTGAAAAAGTTAATTACACATACACGATTGATGAAAACCGCCTTTGGTATTTAGCCTGTCCCTCCATCACACTGGCCTCTAACCCTAATAGCTGGTGCCCTTTGGCGGCGGCCTTGCCAGGCAATAGTGAATATTGGGATCGAGAAACTGTTTATTTATACGAACAAGAGGGTTTAGCCTCTGCGCTAAGATGGGATCCTGAGACTGGCCGTATGCAAGTCTTCTTAGGAGCTTCCAGAACGATCTTACCACGCGTGCAAAGTATGGATGCTAACTTCGTCACGATTAATGCCGAAGTGGCCGATATTGTGCCTTGGCGTAACCGTACGTTAAAAACAGAAAAACTCTCTAGAGCGACGGCGCGTATGCTTGTTTTGTCCGGGATGTTCGTCGCTTTAATCGCAGCGCTTATTCTCATGTTTAATTATATGGCGATTAATATGGTTTCACGTGATTTAGACACGGTTAAAATCGAAACTGACAAAGCTGCGAATGATCTTATGCTCAACGCTTATAATGCCATGCAGAGCGATACGATCAAACATATGGTGCGTATACAAGAGCTGCTTGATGGCTTGGGTAAATTAGATGGCACGCTCGTGCGCTATGAAGTTAAAGGAAACCGTGTAGAGTGGGAAGCCCTTGTGCAACCAGCCTTTGTAAGGCCTTTACAAGAGCGTTTCGCTGTTAAAGTTGATGAAAATAACAAGGAGAAAGATGGTCGTATTCGCGTTATGGGTACGCGATAATATAATTTTACAAACCTATACAATGGTTTATGGTCTTTTTCATCTTTAGCATATGGCTGAAAATTAAAGTCCTGTTAACCACTGTAATTTATAATAAATATTAGTATAATTATATTTATACCGTTTTTTGGGGCATAAATTTGGATATAGAGAGCATAAAACTAAAGTTTAAGAATTTCGACTGGCGTTCGTTAAAAAAATTAACAAACCCAAATGCAGCGAATGACCTAAACCATTTTTTAGAAAAGTTACCGCAAAATACGGGACAGACTATGCTCGCGATTGCTGCTATCGTCTGGTCTGTTGCTGGCGTTGTTGGCCTCTATACAACAGTACAAATCCAGCAATTGACTGAGCTTAGAGCAGAGCTACAAGAGGCGAGCGCTTTGAAGCCGAATGTGCCAAGCATTACAAATACCAATGTAAATGCTGCTAAGCTTTCAGAATTTATAAACAGAATGTCGGACACCTATAGAGGTTTAGAAATTAAATCAAGCGGCGCGAGTGTCCTTATCACCGCGAAGACAACAGCCGCCTTTGGACAGTTCCGCGAAGCGGTTGGCCATATCCAAAATGGTGGTTCCGGCTGGCGCGTTAATATTCAAAGCATGTGTGTGGGGCGCGAATGTGAGAAGTACCCATTGAATGCATCTTTAAAAATCAGTAAAGTAACAGTTAGTCAGGCAGGATAATGAAAACTATGTTTATAGAATCAAAAAAAGTGGAGAGAGAAATGCGTAGCCTAGTCAATGAAAATGAACAACATGCTCGAAAGAGCGAGAGCGGGAACGTTTTGTTCTTGATCTTGATCGCAGTGGCTCTATTCGCAGCGCTCTCTTATGCGGTAACGCAAAGCTCACGTAGTGGCGGCGGGGATGCCTCCTCAGAAACAAATCTAGTTAACAGCTCAAGCATTACGCAATATCCGGCTTCAGTCAGAACATCAATTATTCGTATGCAGGTCTCTAATGGCGTTGATGTCACTGATATGGAATTTAATATTCCTAGCGATTTCGGCAATTGCTCAGACTCTGGCGCAAATTGTGTGTTCCACCCAAGCGGCGGTGGGGCCACATATATGCCAGGTCCGGCAGAAGTTATGGATTCCGGCTCACAAGGGAGATGGTACTTTAACGCAGAAAATGAAATTGAGAATGTTGGCGTTGATTCAGCAACAGAAGATTCACCGACAACTTCTTCTGCCGAAGTTATTGCTTTCTTGCCGGATATCAAAAAGGGTATTTGCAAAAAAATCAATGACGAGCTTGGCATTACAAGTGCTTCAGTTGATGATATCCCTATAGAATCAGGTGTCAATGTTCAAACAACAAACCATGAAAATGCGGATGGTTCATCTTCTGGATTACCAAATTATGTGGCTAGCGGTACAACAGCTACAATTAACGGCACTGGCGGTGAACTTGTTGGTCAAGCTTTTGGATGTTTCCAACAGCCGGCTGGTACATTCCATTATTATCACGTTCTTATTGAACAGTAAGATCGGATAGATTTTAATGGCAAATCAAATGCTTAATACCCAAAATAACAAGCGTGCTTCTGAGAAAGGGAGCGCGCTTATTTACATCTTGATTGCGATTGCGCTTTTAGCAGCTCTGACTTTCAGCTTTATGGAGCCTTCATCGCAGCAAACCTCATCACAAAATACATTTAAGTCTGTTGCCGCGCTTAACGGGCAGATTGATACGATCCGCAGCGCGATCCAAGAATGCGTTCTTAAATATCCAAATGGTGATGACAGTGTTGATAATAGCGGCACAGGGACTGATCCGGGTGCGCATATTCGCTATCCGCTTGCGCCTAACTCGACACATTTACCGGTCGGCTATCGCGCTTCTGATCGCACGATCGAGAATATACGCTGCCCCGGCCATAATGCAGGTAGTGATAACCAGCATATGAAAATCTTTGGTGGCTCTAGCGGTAAGTTCATGCCGCCGCCGCCTGAAATGTTCAATGATTGGCAGTATTATAACGGCACAGATGGCGTATTCTTCTGGATTGAAACCGCCAAGAGCGATGCTTATCTTGAATCCGCTCTAGAGCGCTTAAACGAGAAATTCGGCACATGTGAAGCGGATGTCATTGACGCAACTGGCGGCGCTGAAGATCTTGATAGCGATACCACAATCGCTTGCGCAAGCGGCAGCTTATGTCTTCGTGTTTGGATGATTTCAAATGCTGCGACACAAACGCTTGTGAATGTTGATGATGTCTCTTGTGAGTAGAGCCTTTTATGAGGCTCTATAGCAAGAATGCGATCGTAATCACGGCCAATAGGTTACCCACAAAGAAAATACCGTAAGCCATCTTGATCCAAAAATATTTCGGAATCATTGATTTTTGCGCAGTGTCGTGAATATCACGCACCGCTATTTCTGCGAGTTTATAAGGATCATTAAAGAGCGGTAAGAACTGCTCGAGATAATCTTCACGCTTCATGTGGCCGATATCGTTGAAATGCAGATAGTTAAAGTTCGGATCAGTGCTTTTGCGATGACTGCGTTTAGGATAAATACAGATGATTGAGACAAAAATACTCAAGCACGCTGTCGCGATCGATATTAAGGCCGGATAATGTAAGATCGGGTCTTCAAAACCACGGATACAGACCGGCACGAGAATTGAGTTTAGCAAGATCATGACTTGTGCTTTTTGATCGACAAGCTGAATGAGCCTAGAGAATTTATGAACAGTGCTATTTATTATCTGACCACGCAAAAGTGATTGCCATTTTTGTGCGTCACTGAGCGGGCTCGCGGTGGTTTTTAGTCCAGTTTTTTGATCTTCACTCATTCTTATTACCCTTAATATTTTTATTATGTTTCTTTTTTACAATTACAGCGCCTTCACTTCTTCTTTCACGCGCTCAAACTCTTGCTCTATTTGTTTAGCAAGCTCAGAGACTGAATTTTGTTTTTCAGCTTCTTCCTGCATTTTTGCTGCTATGTCACCCAAAACATTACAGCATGCACTTCGCGCACCGCCCTTTAGCGAGTGCGCTAGCTCTGCGAGCTGGCTATGGTCATTTTCTTCAAGAGCCGGTTTTATCTTATCTATAATTGGCTGGGTCATGTCAACAAACATGCCGAGCATTTCGATTGCCATTTCATCCATGGCGCCCATTTGCGCGATCATGGCTTCTTTATCAATCGCTGGCGCTTGCTCATTATCAGATTTTTCGCTCGCCGTTGCAGGTTGCGTCTCAGCCCCCTGCTCTGATGCGTTTTCAGCAGCCTCCTCTGCTTCTTCATTCACCAAGCCCCAGCGAATAAGAAGACGTTTGAATTGGCCTAAACTGACAGGCTTTAGTAAGCACTCATCAAAGCCGTGGCGCAGATAAGTTTCACGCTGCGCCATTTGCACATCGGCCGTTAGCACAATGACGGGGAAGTGCTTATCCGTATCGCGTTCTTGCTCTCGGATTTTTTCCACTAAGCCATAGCCGTCAAGCTCGGGCATATGCAAGTCAGTAATCATAATGCCATATTCACCCGTTTCAATCGCTTTGAGTGCTTCTTGGCCATTTTCAACGAAGGTGGCTTGTGCGCCTATTTTGTCTAGCTGGCGGCCTAAAATATCACGCACGCTTTCCGTATCTTCTGCGATCAGCAATTTCGTTGGGCCTGTGATATCCATCTTTGTCACTTGGCTTGCAGCATCACGCACAGCTTCGCCGAGACCTAAGCGGCTGGCAGGCTTTGTCAGATAGGTCACGCCTAGCGCTGTTAAGGAGTGTGAGAGGCCGATATCATCGCGTACCGTATACATGACGAGCCCCATATTCGGGCGGATGGCTGTTACCTCTTTAATCAAGTCTAGGCCAAGGCCATCGGGCAGGCCTTGATCGATTACAGCCACATCAAAGGGACGACGCTTCGCAAGCGCTAGACCCTCTTTATAGGTCGGGCAGCTTTCAACTGTTGCGCCCATAGAGCGCAGGGAGTTCACGATTTCTTTTGCGCCTTGCGGGTGATCTTCAACGGATAGAACAGAGACTCCCTTAAGATCAGGCAAGTTCACTGTGCTTTGATCTGTGTTGACTTCGCGCGTTGGAATCTCAAACCAAAAGCATGAGCCTTTGCCCTCTTCGCTTTCCACGCCAATGCGCCCATCCATTAATTCGACAAGTTTTTTCGAAATGGAAAGCCCTAAGCCCGTTCCGCCATATTTACGCTGGGTTGAACTATCCGCTTGCACAAAAGCCCCAAAGAGCTTTTCGCAGACCTCTTTAGACATACCGATACCTGTATCAATAATCTCAAAGCGTAAGGCAATGCCATCACTTGGCGCGCTAATATGCTGTGTCGCTGTTGTTACGCGGACAGTGACGCTGCCTTGCTTGGTGAATTTCAGCGCGTTACCGCATAAATTCATGATGATCTGGCGCAAACGTTTAGGGTCACCAATCACAACAAAAGGAACGTCTTGCTCAATATCATCAATAAGCTCGATATTCACGCCGTGAACTTTTACTGAAAGTGCTTCTAAAAGGCCGCGCACAAGCAAACGCACGGGCACCTCGAAATTATCGAGCTCCATTTTGTCAGCATCCATTTTGGCAAAATCCAAGACATCATCGAGAATTTCTAACAAACCGCTTGAGGCGGCTTGCGCGGTGCGTACCATTTCGGCGATTTTATCATCTTTATTTTCATCGCCAATAAGCTCTAACAGGCCATAGATGGACTGCATCGGCGTTCTAATTTCATGGCTAATTGTTGCCAGAAAATTAGACTTCATTTCCGCTAAAGCGTCAGCTTCAGCAACTTTTTGCTCGAGGGCTTTGATCGTTTTCTTTTTATTAAAGGGCATCCGGAATTATGAAATATAACTTGCAATTTGTTCGGAAAATAGAGTATCACAGCCCATTGCGTATAACTACTATATAAAATTATGGCACAAAAAATTGATCGTTACGGAATGATAGAGCTGCAGGCTATCTATGAACAGGTTCACAAAATACAACAGCAAAAAAAAGGCCTAGACCCACAAACAGCATTCACTGAGGGCCTTGTCTATCGTTTTAAATTTCATGCAGAACATTTAAGACTTGATACACTTCACACGGGTGATATATATCTGCGCTTGAAGGCGCTTAAAAATATTGCGCATGATGTAGGTTCAGAGACCTATAAAAACAAACTTACAGAAGAAGAGCAAAAGCTACTCTTCGCGATGCCTTAAAGAAGGCACAGCATAAGCAGGAGATAAAAATGGGATATAAAGTAGCCGTTGTCGGTGCCACAGGAAATGTCGGGCATGAAATGCTTAAAATTCTTGATGAGCGTAACTTCCCTGCCGATGAAGTGTTCGCACTTGCATCAAGCCGCAGCGTTGGCCGTGAAGTCTCATATGGTGATAAAAACCTTAAAGTCCAAGACCTTGCAAAGTTTGATTTTACAGGCGTTGATATTGTTTTATCTTCTCCTGGCGCGAAAGTGTCTGCTGAGTTTTCTCCTAAAGCCGCAGCCGCTGGCGCGATTGTTATTGATAACACCTCTTATTGGCGTATGGATCCGGACGTGCCTTTGATCGTGCCGGAAGTAAATCCTGAGGCTGTTAAAGATATTCCAAAAGGCATTATTGCAAACCCAAACTGTTCTACAATCCAGATGGTTGTTGCCTTAAAGCCATTGCATGAAGCAGCAAAGATCAAACGCGTTGTTGTTTCAACATACCAATCGACTTCAGGTTCGGGTAAAGACGCTATGGATGAGCTGTTTAATCAGACAAAAGGTATCTATGTGAATGAGACGCCGACACCGTCTGTTTATCCAAAACAAATTGCGTTTAATGCTATTCCGCAAATCGATGTGTTCATGGATGATGGCATGACAAAAGAAGAATGGAAGATGATGGTTGAGACAAAGAAAATTCTCGATCCTTCTATTAAAGTCTGTGCCTCATGCGTGCGTATTCCTGCCTTTATTGGTCATGCTGAAATGGTCAATGTCGAGCTTGAGAACGAGCTGAGCGCGATTGAAGCTAAAGATCTTTTCCGCAAAACACGTGGCATTTGCTTGATCGACCTTGAAAATGAGGGCGTGGAATATGTGACACCTGTTGAAATTCAAGGTGAAGATGATGTTTATGTCAGCCGTGTACGCGAAGATATTACGGTTGAAAACGGCATTAACTTCTGGTGTGTTGCTGATAACCTTCGCAAAGGGGCGGCGCTTAACACCATCCAGATTGCCGAGCTTTTGATTGAAAGCGGACATTTCGACAAGTAATTTGATCAATATTTATAGAGATTACAAAGCCCATTTACAGTGCGTAAGTGGGCTTTATCTTATTGTAAGTAAATCATAATATTTATTTTCTTGACCGTAATTTTCTGCTCATCATATAGTCCCTCCAACGGTTTTAAAAATACATGAACAGGAGAACGAAATAATGAGCAATAAACCTCGCATTACAATAAAAGCTGGCGACACATCCAAACTCGTCGCGCTCTTCCAAAAAGCAGACCATAATAATCGAGATGAAAATGGTCAGCCCTATGAGCATATACAAATTATGCGCCCACAACATGAGGGAAAAGAGGCTGCACGTCACCTAAAAATGGGTGAGTAAGGCTCATTTAGCATACAGCGCTAATATTTTACGGCTAGAGGTAAAATAGCCATTGAAATGGCAGGAATAATTCCTATTATGAGACTCACATTTATCGTGCGAGAAATGATAGGAATTATATAAATGTCTGAAACTCAAGCTGTTAAAAAAGAGCGTCCCTTATCGCCGCATTTGCAAGTTTATAAGCCGCAATTAACGTCTTTCACTTCTATATTACACCGCGCATGCGGGATCGCGCTCAGCGCTGGCTTACTTCTTATTGTATGCTGGTTAGTCGCAGCAGCGAGCGGTAAAGAGGCTTATAATGCGCTATATGAATTTGTAAGCGGCCCGATTGGCACCTTCATGCTCTTTGGCTGGTCTGCAGCACTTTATTATCACCTCTGTAATGGTATTCGCCATTTCTTCTGGGATTTTGGTCTTTTATTCAAAATTGAAAATGCATATAGAGCAGGTTACGCGGTCTTTGCTGTCGCTGCTCTTTTGACATTTGCAACATGGTATTGCGCCTTGAGTTTTGCACCTGAGATGTCAGTGCCATATATTGAAGAGACAATCAGCATTGTTATCGAAGAAGGAGCTGCTGAATAATGAAACTTAAATGGGATAAAAGCGGCATGAAAACTCCATTGGCTCGCGCACGCGGTCTAGGAGCAGCAGGTCACGGTTCTGATCATTGGATGGCACAGCGCATCACAGCTTTTGCCAATGTGCCTTTGGTTATTTGGTTTGTTTATAGTCTAGTATCTTTAAAAGGTGCTGATTATGTGAGCTTTACAACTTGGTTGGCAGAGCCAGTCAATGCGATATTGGCGATCTTGTTTATTATATCTAACTTCTACCATGCAGCCCTTGGCCTGCAGGTTGTGATTGAAGATTACATTCATTGCGAAGTTATGAAGACTGTTAAATTGGTTGTTATGAAACTTGTTCTTTTTGGACTTGGGACAGCAGCAATCTTTTCAATTTTGAAAATCGCGTTATAAGAGCGGAGAATAAAAATGGCTGAAAAAGCTACACCATCATATGAAATTATCGATCACGAATTTGACGTTGTTGTCGTCGGCGCTGGTGGCGCGGGCCTTCGTGCTGGTTTTGGTTGTGCGGAAAAGGGCTTGAACACAGCCTTTATTTCTAAGGTTTTCCCAACGCGCTCACACACTGTGGCGGCGCAGGGCGGTATCTCGGCAGCCCTTGGTAATATGGGCGAGGATAGCTGGCAGTTCCATATGTATGACACTGTAAAAGGCTCTGACTGGCTGGGTGACCAAGATGCGATTGAATATATGTGCCGCGAGGCGATCCCTGCGATTATCGAGCTTGAGCATTATGGCGTACCATTCTCTCGTACAGCGGCGGGTAAGATTTACCAGCGCGCCTTTGGCGGGATGACAACACATTTCGGTAAAGGCACTGCGCAACGTACATGTGCGGCGGCTGACCGTACAGGTCACGCGATTTTGCACACGCTTTATACGCAAGCTTTGAAACATCACGCAGAATTCTTCATCGAATATTTCGCGCTTGACCTCATTATGAGTGAAGAAGGCGAATGTTTGGGTGTGATGGCGTGGGACCTTGATACAGGTACGCTTCACCGCTTCCGTGCGCATCAAACAATTCTGGCCACTGGCGGTTATGGTCGTGCGTACTTCTCTTGTACATCTGCGCATACATGTACAGGTGATGGCGGCGCGATGGTTCTTCGCGCAGGTATTCCTCTGCAGGATATGGAATTCACGCAGTTCCACCCAACTGGTATTTACGGCGCAGGCTGTTTGATTACTGAAGGTGTGCGCGGTGAAGGTGGTTATCTAACAAACTCTGAAGGCGAGCGCTTTATGGAGCGTTATGCACCATCTGCAAAAGACCTTGCTTCTCGTGATGTTGTTTCACGTTCAATGACAATGGAAATCCGTGAAGGCCGCGGCGTTGGTGAAGGTGCTGACCATATTCACCTGAACTTGATGCATTTAGATGCGGATATTATTCACTCACGCCTTCCAGGTATTGCCGAGAGCGCACGTATTTTTGCCGGCGTTGATGTGACTAAGCAGCCAATTCCAGTTCTACCGACTGTTCACTATAATATGGGCGGTATTCAAACGAACTATAAAACAGAAGTTGTTAATCCAACGAAAAAAGATCCTAATGCTGTTGTACCAGGCCTTATGGCGATTGGTGAAGCGGCGTGTGTGTCTGTGCATGGTGCGAACCGTTTGGGCTCTAACTCTCTTCTTGATCTGGTTGTCTTCGGACGTGCAGCGGCTAATCGCTGTGCAGAGATCGTTACACCAAGCGCGCCTCACAAGCCATTTAAAGGCGGCGATGATGGCAGCAAAGCGATCGAGCGTCTTGATCACTTCCGTCATGCAAAAGGCTCAACGCGCACGGCTGAGCTGCGCATGGAAATGCAAAAAACAATGCAAAATCATGCGGCTGTTTTCCGTACATCCAAGTCTTTGGATGAGGGTGTTGTTAAGATCAATGAAGTTTATCAAGGTAAGGCCGATCTTGGCGTTACAGACCGTTCAATGATCTTTAACACCGATCTTGTTGAAACGCTTGAGCTTGATAACCTTCTTAATCAGGCGGTTGTATCTATGCATTCAGCAGCTAATCGTGAGGAAAGCCGCGGCGCTCACGCGCATGAAGACTTCCCTGATCGTAACGATGAGAAGTGGATGAAGCACACAATCACTCATTTGGATGTCCCAACTGGTAAAACCAAAATTGAGTATCGCCCAGTGATCATGAAAACGTTGACGGACGAGATTGAACCAATCCCACCGAAAAAACGCGTATATTAATTGACATATTTTCATAGCTTCGCTACAAGCAAAGCTATGAAGCTTAATGACGTTTTTGATAGTTTTTCTAGCGCAATAGAAGAATATGCCATGAATGAAGAGCCTTTTTGCAAGGCTTTTATGGCTGTGACGACGCCGGAAGATGAAAAAAAATACGACGACGCTTTCAGTACAATTGTTATAAAAGCGATGGAAAATAAACATTCTGTCACTCGTCAATTTGGTAAAGAAATCCAAATTGATATGGCTGCTTTTTGGCTCACAAAACTTCGCGCTGATATTCTTTCTCGTATGTGTTTAAAAGATGAATGGGTTAAAGGCATAGAAGAATATATGCCGCAAGGTATGACTATCGCTTCTGCAATGCATTCTATTCGCACAATTGAGAAATCCTACGATTTATAAACTCTAATTGCGCGCATACACATTAAGGCGTAGGCTTAAGCAGCTCCAACTTGCTATTAGGCCTCTATGAAACCTAAACTTTTAACAACATTGCAAGATTACTCTTGGTCGTTATTTCGCCTCGATCTTATCGCCGGGATCACGGTGGCTATGGTGGCATTGCCGCTTAGCTTAGCCATTGCGATTGCTTCCGGAGCCGAGCCTGCAACAGGGCTGATCACCGCGATTATTGGCGGGTTTTTAATCTCGCTTCTTGGTGGTAGCCGTGTGCAAATTGGCGGGCCAACAGGCGCATTTATCGTTGTTGTCTTTGGGGTGATTGCTGCGCATGGTTATGATGGCTTAGTGCTCGCTACATTTATGGCCGGGATTATCCTTACGCTTGCAGGTTTTTTGCGTGCGGGCAGTCTTATTCGCTTTGTGCCCGAGAGTG
>NZAJ01000004.1 GCA_002687495.1 Micavibrio sp.
GTTCGTTTCACGTTATAATTTTTCTGTAATTAACGCTGATATTAACAAATTTTTAACCATAAGTCAAAAACTTTACATAAAACAAAACAGGGGGTGGAAAGAACTACGCTCCTAAGGACTTAAAGCAAGATAAAATAAGCGCAGCGTAATTCAGCTACACAGACATCGCTACATCACATTACACAAATTTAATTTCTAAAGGCCTTAGAGCAAGGTAAAATAAGCGCAGCGTACAAATGTATGTAAGCGCATTTTAACGCAGTCTATAAATCTTTAGAAATGAAATTTAAAGTTCTTCAATGAGGATGTTGTTGTTAGTAAAAACACAAATATCCGCAGCAATCTCAAGCGCCTTCTCTGCCATAGTGCGCGCATCCATATCCTGATCGATCAGCGCCCGCGCCGCTGCAAGCGCATAATTCCCGCCAGAGCCAATACCAATAATCCCGTCTTGCGGCTCTACCACATCACCATTCCCCGTCAGGATAAGCGAAGTATCCTTATCCGCCACAGCCATCAGCGCTTCTAATTTGCGCAAATACTTATCTGTACGCCAATCCTTCGCTAGCTCCACACACGCCCGCGTGAGCTGCCCTGGATGCGCCTCTAATTTTGCTTCTAAACGCTCAAATAACGTAAAAGCATCCGCAGTCGATCCAGCAAAGCCTGCAATAATATTATTATCACGCCCTAAACGACGCACCTTACGCGCATTATTCTTTAAAACCGTATTCCCCATAGAAACCTGACCATCACCAGCAATAACCACTTTCCCATTCTTACGAACCGAAAGGATTGTCGTCCCGCGCCATAGCTGCGCTTTTGCGTAATCTTGCTGCATATCATAGCTCATGCTTATAAATTCCCTTATCTGCCTTTAATCGCTTTTATATGCCCATAAATAGGCCTCTTGCCCCCTAAAATCAAGCGCCCACATAATACGCCCTGTCTAAGGATATACCCAGACAGTACAAAAACTGACTAACCCCCTCAAAGAACACCGCAAATCTTAACAAAACATTAAAAAAGCTTGCATAAAAATACAACTTCAGGTATTTTCACGTTATATATAAAAATAATACCGTCTAACAGGGACGTACAAAATAGAGGGCAAAGCCCATGAAAAGCACAGCTTTAAAAGATAAGTTTTCAAACAAAGCCGCAGCAGCAGGTATTGCAGCAATGCTCACTATGATACCCGTAGCCGCAAACGCCGCTAATACTACAAATATCAATAAAGATTGCCCAATACAGGAAGCATTTATCGCGGCTGAAAGGCCAAGTACTATATCAGAAAAAGCTCCTTACCCAGTAGGCATTCAAGTAATACCAAACACAGACATGAGCGGTAACCCTTCACAAATCATGTCAATTCTTAATGAACACGCAGGCTCAGCTGTATGTGCTGTTGACAACCAGCTAAGCAAAACAGGAAAAACTCAATATGTGTTCTATGTTAATGGATTAGCAGTTCAGTTTGATATTGACGGTATTAAAAAATCAAGTGTCAATATTGACGAATTAACAGAACATAAACTGCTCCGTAAAGTTGTAAGTGTAGCAAACGTAAATAGAAAAGCTTACGAACTAACAACAAGCAACAACACTATAGCAAGAATAGAAAATAATTAGAATAAATTTGACTTACTAGCAGTTAGCTGTGAATTTAAATCTGTTGTGCCAATCTGATTGTGACTAATACCAAAATAATTATTAAAGTCTCTATCATCATCTTCAGAAAATATTTTTTTAATATGCTCTATAACGTCATCAGGAACATTATCTGGCAATTGCCCTAACTCAATATAATACCGTGCCTGAGCTTCAATTTCATCAACCAGCTGATCATGCGCATCTAACCAATCTTGCGCCCACTCATATTCTTTAAGGTCATCAAGGCTCATCTCGCCTGAATCAATTTTCTCCTGAATAAAGTGAGCAATCATATCACGACGCTCACGCGGATCTTCAATCTTCATAATTTCTTGATAACGTTCCTTATCAATAAAACCACGTTCTTGCAAATCAGAAAGCATATCTTCCGCAAAGTTCTCACCATACTTACTAATAATTGCCTCTTCCATATCCCGAAGCTGATCAAGAAGTGCATAGAATAACGCATCCGAGGTGGCGCGCTCGCGATCCGCTTTCAGTTTTTCCTTAAGCAAGATATGCTGTCCCGCCGCGCCCAGCGCATTGGCATTTGATACATCCTTCACATCCAATGTACCCATCTGCAAACCGCGCACTTGATCAGCGAGCGATGGCTGCCCTTCGGCTGTACGTCCTTCACGTTCTAAGCGCGTACGCACTTTCTCATAGGCGCCCTCATCACGCGCAGTATCAAATTTAGTTGAAAGCGGCAAACGCTCTGACAGCCCCTCAAACTCATTTGAGATGTCCCCTCTCAGGCCGCCAGCAGCGCGCATATTATTTGCCGTTGTATTATTTACAACATGACTCATTTTCAAATTCCCTGTTCACACATGCCCGTTTTCGGGCTTATTTTACGGCTTATTTATTTTGACTTCTTTTTTGAGCCAAACCGTTTGTTTATGTGTTGCATATCGATCTTTTTTACAAAAAATCTCTATACATGCATGACTTTAAGCTGCTTAAATTAAAATTATGTAAATAGATAAAATTCATATAAAATTTTAGATAAATTTGACTCAAAACCCCAATATTGAATTCCGCTCTAAGGCGCACAAATACTATATAGTTGTTATATATCAACTAATTAAAAGGCTTAAAAACCGCATAAAAAAAATTTTAAAAAATTGAATTTTTTTGTGATTTTGATGAATTTTTATATCTAATAGGCAATATTAAGCACTTCAAATGCCATTGAGATCGGCATAATCACACTCAAATCTTTAGAGATCGAGCGATCTTGCATCGCATTTGCTGAAGCCGAAATATTAAGCCCAATTAAAGCCCCATGATCATCGATAATCATGCTCCCGCGCTCAGCGTTATCCAGCTCCAAATCACTCACAATAAGACCATTACGCGATATAGCACTCACAATCCCCTTATTTAGCATCAGCCCCTCGCTTTTAACGCGCCCGCCCAGCGCTAAGCTATATAAGCGGTCCCCTATATTTATCGCGCGATCCTTAAATCTGAAAACTGGCGCATCTATAGGCGCACTGCCTATAAGCTTGATTAACGCAATATCAGCTCTTTTATCAACGCGTAACACTTCCGCGCGCCCTGCCCCTTTATTCATTGGAAAGATAACACGCACCTGCCGTGCATCACCGACATTCTTGGCACTAGTAAGAATATGCCCCTCATGCGTAATCATAAAGCCCGAAGCCCTCGCGCCCTTATCAATCATAACAACAGCATTATCATAGCGCTGAACAGCGTCATTGAAATCTTTAACCTCACTATCGCCTCGCTCTACACGCACCTGCTCTTGCGGATCAAGAATGCGATCACGCTCATCAACGATGCCCGCCCCAGCTATACTTTGATTGTTAGCCGGTAAAATCCCCCTAACAATCAGCTCATAAAAGCTCTTATCTTGCGATAAATTAAGCGCCGCCATTTCAAATGCATCGAGCAATAAAACACTAAGCGCTTCGTTTTGCGTTAATTTACGCGCGGAGAAACCTTCCGTAGCCACATTTAAAACCACCTTGCGCTTTAAGCGATCATAAATGCTCCACTCAATCACCATGCGTGCTTGCCCTTCAGAGCGCCCAACGCCACCTAATATGAAATCGCCCGCCCCTTTTTTATGACATAGCTCTAACGATAACGCACTCAGCTTAGCCCCTATCGCATAATCTGCGGCTTTATCTTGATCCAGCGCATCAAACATAACCGCCTCAGAACCTGTCAGCTTGTAACCCTGCCCCTCTAGCGCATAATTAAAAGCCTGTTTCACATACTGCTCTTGAAGCGCCTCGCGGATAGAAGCACGCCCCAGCGCACCCTCATCTTTAAAGCAAAAATACCCCGCGCGTTGAACGCCAATATCACTACCCGGAGGAAATAAGAGCTTTAAATGAGAAAATTTTATCGGCGCAGGCTTATCACTTTCAAGCACCATCGGCAGATCATCAACTTCGCCCTGCTGCTCTATGGGCTGCGTCGCACAGCCACCGATAAGGCCTAAAACTGCAAGAACAGCCCCCAATTTAACCAATATATATGGAATTCTGATCATATTTTATGTTACTGTGCCCACATGTTTTAAACGCGCATTAATAATTACGCGTATAAACTTTAAAGCATAAACCATAAAGTGAAAAGCCATAAGGACACGAGAACAAGTGAAAAGAACTGCTAAACTCACCCGCAATACCCACGAAACTAAAGTCAGCCTTGAGGTCAATCTTGAAGGCGAAGGCACGTACAATGTGTCAACGGGTATTGGCTTTTTCGATCATATGCTTGAGCAACTCGCCAAACATGCACTCTTAGACCTAAATATCAAAGCGGAAGGTGATCTTCATATTGACGCCCACCACACAGCAGAGGATGTTGGCATTACTCTAGGCCAAGCCCTAAAAGAAGCAATCGGCGATAAAAAAGGTATCCGCCGCTATGGGCATTTCGATCTTGTCATGGATGAAGCGCGCATAACGTGTGCACTTGATCTCTCAAACCGCCCATACTTAAAATGGGATGTTAATTTCACAGTCGATAAACTCGGTGAAATGGATACTGAGCTCTTTCAAGAATTCTTTCATGCCCTCGCTGGTAATGCAGGCATAACACTTCACATCACCCAGCTTGCAGGCACGAATAACCACCATATTATTGAAGCAGCCTTTAAAGCCTTTGCGAAAGCCCTACGCATGGCACTCGAAACAGATCCTCGCGCTGCTAATCAATTACCAAGCACAAAAGGCGCATTATAACAACGCGCTAGCCCTTCATATAGCTCAGTGCGAGATGCGGAAGATATTCAAAATCATCCATATTTAAAGGCAAGCCTCTAGATAGGTCGCAATGCCTAAGCCCTTCATCTAGCCCCATCACCGCTGCATTCATAAAAGCACGCTGTGCGTATTCTTTGTTTTGAAAGCCGCTTTGCTCATCATTGAAGATATCGCCTAACATTAAATTTGCGATCCCGCAATGCGCACTGCCTATCTTGGCGTTGGCAATATAGGTCAAACGGAAAACCGCCGCAGGAATATTGCCACTATAATAATCCTCACAAGCATCTTTGAAATCTTTCGCATGTGAGCGTGCAGTTTCTATATAGAAAAATTCACTCATAACCTGTTCTTTATAATTTTATTATTATAAGGGCAGATTAATCATTTAACGTAAGTAATGCAAATTATATAATATACTTAACCTCAAGAACCGCTATCTCGCTAATCTCACCATCGACACGTACACGCCTTATATCGCCCACTTCGGCCTTTAATAAGGCTTTACCAACAGGGCTTTGCCAATTAATTTTGCCTTGAGAGAAATCAGCCTCATCCTCCCCGACAAGCTGCACGCTCACTTCTACATCATTGCCGTTGGCATCTTCACGAACATAAGTCACTTGTGCGCCGAAAAACACGCGCTTTAAGCCTTGCTGATTCTTAGGGTCAACAATTTCCGCATTTTCCAAACGTTTTTTAAGATAGCGCAAACGCCCATCAATCTGACGCAAACGCTTTTTATTATAGATATAATCACCATTTTCCGAGCGATCACCATTACCCGCCGCCCAGGACACAATTTCACAGAATTTTGGGCGCTCTTTATGGATCAGATGATCCTGTTCATCCGCTAGTGCCTTATAGCCAGAAGGCGTCATGTAATAAATAATATCGCTCATTAAATGCTATAAAAACTATTCAGTGTCAAAAAGTGATTAATTACTCTCAAACATAGGGCTATAAGCAATATTTTTCAAGCCAATGGACATAGTGACGCTGGGACTTAACTCAAGTTACATCAAAAGGCCTTAGACACAATTGCACCACATAATAAGAGGATTGATCAAGCCTAAGACAAGATGAAACACTCAATAGATATAATGTAATCTATTGTGGCCCACGTATAGAGTGCTGGTTCACAAGCACAGGGTTATCTAAAAACTCATTAATTTCACTTAAGATACGCCTGTTAGCATTATCATCTGAATTAAAAACATATTCACCAGAACACTCGGCAAGCAAACTATTGATATGAAAGCTCTGATCTTTAAGTGCATTCAGCCACAAAATACGCGCATCAAGATCCTCCTGCATTAAAATCATAGCAACATTATTAAAAAGCTCTTCCAAAGGAGCTTCATTATTATCTAACAGAGCTAAACGCGCCTTATTAATGTCTATATTGAACGCATTACTAAGAGCTTCTTGGCGCTCCTCATCCGTTAATGCCACCATGTCATTTGAAACAGTCTCATTTTTTTGTTCAGCCTCAACTGCACAAGTGCTAAATCCACCCGCAAACATTCTGAAATCTCCCTAACTCAGTAAATTTTAATATATGACAATTAAAGAAATTATGACTAAGAGTCAAACTCTACGTTTCTTTAAAACTTCGCCATGAGCGGGGAAATTCTCATATGTCGTCATAGTCACAACATCATTCTTGAGAAGCTCAAAACCTGCCTTTGTGCATTTAGANATACTTGTGCGCTTNAGGAAATCCCACACAGANGTNCAGCTNTANGTNTGCGCCCAGCCNCCTGTNGGCAAGACATGATTAACGCCTATACCATAATTACCAAGGGAAGACGGCGTATATTCACCGATTAAAATTTCACCAGCATGCCTTAATTCGCGCGCAACCTCCTCAGCATTCTCGACTTTCAAATGCAGATGCTCTGGCGCATAAGCATTAGAGACCTCGATCGATTGCTCCAAGGAGTTCGTCAAGATAATCCCGCCATAATCCGCCATAACCTTTGCACATATCGATCTATGTGGCTCTGGCAGCTCTGCGATCACCTTAGGAAGATTTTCTAAAACATATTGCGCGAGCGCTTCATCATGCGTAACAAGCAGCGCCGCACTATCCTCGCCATGCTCAGCCTCATTCAAAATATCCCAACATGTATTGTAAGGATCAGCCGAACTATCGGCTAAAATAATGCTTTCCGATGGTCCAGCCGGCATCCCCGGATCCATAACCACAGAACATAAACGCTTTGCCGCCGCCACATAAGGTGAACCAGGGCCTAAAACCTTCTTCACCTGCGGTACGGATTCCGTTCCGTATGCAAGCGCTGCAATAGCTTGCGCGCCACCAACTTTATAGACATTCTCGACACCGCATAGTTTTGCCGTATAAAGCGTTGCATCATCTGTACGTCCTTCAGGCGTAGGCGGGGAGACAATCGCAATCGTCTCAACTCCAGCAATCTTCGCAGGGTGCGCAAGCATATAAAGCGCAGAAGGAAAAGCGCCTTTACCACGCGGCACGTACAGCCCTACAGATTCAATCGCAGAAACTTGTTCACCAGCAAAAACGCCCGGCTCAATTTCGACCATCCAAGGCTTTTCAACCCGCGCCATTTGCTCTTCATGAAAACGTTTTACATTATCAGCGCAATGCTTAATCGCAGCCTTTAAGCTCTCATCTAAAGATTTTTCCGCCAGCGCGAAATCCTCTTCACTCGCCTTAATATCGGCTATTTCGCATTTCTCAAATTTAAGCGCATATTCGCGCAAGGCATCATCACCGCGCAGTTTCACCTCTTCAATGATCGGCTCAACAACGTGAACCACATCATCAATATTAGCCTGCGAGCGCCGCATCACGCGCACGCGCACATCCTGGTCGGTTTCATCCCATTTGAAATAATTTATGCTCATAAAAGGCTTTCTAATCCGTTTGGACTAAGAAGGCAAGTAAACTTAGTCTCTCGACATTTTCTACAAACACGCTATAAACGCTAATCATGACAAAGCAATATATTACCATCATCGATTATGGCTCAGGAAATCTTCGCTCCGCTGCCAAAGCGTTCGAACATATCATCAACGAGAAAAACATCGATGCCGAAGTCATCATATCCGGCAAAGCTGAGGATATAGAGCGCGCAACGCGCCTTGTCCTACCGGGGCAAGGTGCCTTTGGTGATTGCATCGATAATCTGCAAACAAGCGGGCTAATCAAACCCTTAGAAAAGGCTGTTTTAGAGAATAACATTCCATTCCTTGGTATCTGTGTTGGCATGCAACTTCTTGCCACGAGGGGCCTAGAACATGGCTCGCATGCCGGTCTAGATTGGGTGCCGGGTATCGTCACGCCTATAACACCAAATGATAAGAGCTTAAAAATCCCGCATATGGGCTGGAATGACGTGCATATCGCCCATTATGAAGGCTCCGCACCAGAGCAAAATAACACGCATTTTGTGCTGCGCAGCGCAGAAAATTCAGCCGAAAATGCAAAAGATTATTACTTTGTTCACTCTTATATGTTCGAATGTGAATATGACCATCATATTTTAGGCGTAGCAGATTATGGTGGGGACATAACAGCCATAGTCGGGCGCGATAATATTATCGGGGTACAATTCCACCCTGAAAAAAGCGCTCAAAGCGGATTAGAGTTACTGGAGCGATTCACACTCTGGGAAACATAACAATAACAACAATAATAAAATTATGACATGATATGAGAGAGGAGCCCGCTTAGATGAGTGAATATATGATGAAACCTGTGAGCGCCACTCCCACAGTTGAAAAAATTGAGAGCCTTTCCCTTCCAGACCTAAATGATTTATGCGACGCTACAGATGCGGCCATTGAAGGCGGCGGTGGTTTTGGCTGGCTAGAGCTCCCAGCCCGCGAAACCTTAGAGCGCTATTGGCAAGGCGTCATTGCCATGCCAGCACGTATTTTACTAGTCGCGCGTCTGGACGGCGTAATTTGCGGCACATGCCAGCTTTGGAAACCACCTCACAACAACGAAGCCCAAGCGCATATCATCCAGCTGACAACAAATTTTGTAGCGCCTTGGGCACGCGGTCACGGCCTTTCAAAAATGCTTGTCCAACATGCTGAAAAAACTGCCCGTGATGAGGGGTTCTCAGTCCTTAATCTTGATGTACGCGAAACAATGACCCGCGCTATAGAAGTCTATGAAAGCTTAGGCTTTATTCGCTTCGGCACGCATCCTTTCTATGTGAAAACGCAAAATCAAATCATCAAAGGCCATTATTATTACAAGGCCGTCGATCCAAAAGCGCTTGAAACATAGCGCTTTTCTCACTAATTTTTACTTTCCACTAGGCGCAAGCAACGAAAAGGTGTTAAACACCCTTAAAGCTTTTTAGTCGTTCATATCTTCTTTTGACAAGGCATGAATGACAACGCGTATATAAATACGCT
Organism: Micavibrio sp.; assembly: GCA_002687495.1. Classification (GTDB taxonomy): domain Bacteria; phylum Pseudomonadota; class Alphaproteobacteria; order Micavibrionales; family Micavibrionaceae; genus TMED27. Next base: position 9,315 of record NZAJ01000004.1, read on the forward strand.
AGGAACGAAGCAACGCAGTAAAAAGTAAAAAAGGAAGTGACGATATGATTATATATCCAGCGATTGATTTAAAGGACGGCCAATGCGTACGCCTATTCAAAGGCGATATGGATCAAGACACTGTATATAACGATAATCCCGCAGCGCAAGGCGCTGAGTGGGCCGCTGATGGCTTTGGCTGGATTCACATCGTTGATCTTAACGGTGCCATTGATGGCCGCCCTGTGAATGAAGACGCTGTCAAATCAATCATAAAAGCGGTTGATGTCCCAGTTCAGCTTGGCGGCGGTATTCGTACACTTGCACAAATTGAAAACTGGCTAATGGAAGGCGTAAGCCGCGTTATCCTCGGCACAATCGCACTTAAGAACCCTGATATTGTCCGCGAGGCTTGTGATCTTTTCCCTGGCCAAATTGCTGTCGGCATTGATGCAAGAAATGGCATGGTGGCCACTGAAGGCTGGGTCGAGGAAAGCGATATGCCTGCAACTGAGCTTGCAAAAATGTTCGAAGATGCCGGCGTATGCACAATTATCTATACCGACATTGATCGCGACGGTACAGGCCAAGGCGTTAATATCGACAGCACAATCGCTTTGTCAAAAGCCAGCTCAATCCCTGTTATTGCTTCTGGCGGCATTGGTAATCTCGATGATGTATACGCTGTTAAAAGAGCCTCGATGGATCATAATATTAACGGCGTCATTATCGGCAAAGCCCTCTATGATAACCGCGTAAACCCTGCCAAAGCCCTCGCAATTGCAACAAGTGAAGAGCTAGAAGTCTCAACCCTCGCCAGCAATGATGGCTAAAGAACAGGAATAATCTTGATGCTCAAAACAAGAATCATCCCCTGCCTCGATATCGATAAAGGTCGCGTAGTCAAAGGCGTGAATTTTGTAGATATTATTGATGCAGGTGATCCCGTTGAACAAGCCAAAATCTATAACGCTCAAGGCGCGGACGAACTTTGCTTTTTAGATATTACCGCCACACATGAAGGCCGTGATACCATTATTCACATGGTCGAACAAGTTGCCTCCGAAGTCTTTATCCCATTAACTGTTGGCGGCGGCATTAGCGAAATCAGCCATATCCGCAACCTCCTCAATGCGGGCGCAGATAAAGTCTCCATCAATTCAGCCGCCGTTAAAAGACCTGAATTCGTGCGTGAAGCTGCAGAAAAATGCGGCTCACAAGCTATTGTTGTTGCTATTGATGCCAAAGCCAAAGAAGACGGCACTGAAGGCTGGGAAATCTTCACTCATGGCGGGCGTAAAGGTACGGGAATAGACGCTGTTGAGTGGGCACAAAAAATGGCAGAATACGGAGCAGGAGAAATTCTACTCACCTCAATGGATAGAGATGGGACCAAGCAAGGCTTTAACATCCCTCTCACACGTACAGTCTCCGATGCTGTAAATATACCGGTCATCGCCTCTGGCGGCGTCGGTAATCTAGACCACCTTGTTGAGGGCGTTACTGAGGGGCATGCAAGCGCTGTACTTGCCGCATCCATCTTTCATTTTGGTACATACACCATTCAACAAGCGCGCGAAGCTATGAAACAAGCAGGAGTACCCACTCGATGAGCCATCAAGACCATATAATCAATAAACTCTATGAAATCCTTCAGCAGCGTAAAAACGAGGACGCCGAAAAATCTTATGTCGCCAGCCTTTACGCAAAAGGCGCAAAGAAAATCGGAGATAAAATCACCGAAGAAGCTGATGAAACTGCTGTAGAAGTCCTCGCCCTCGAACAAACACCAGATAATGCTGAAGTGCGCGAAGATTTCACAAAAGAAGCCGCAGATTTACTCTTTCACTTACTCGTTGGCCTCGCATATCATGATGTGCCACCACAAGACGTATTCAAAGTTTTAGAAGATCGTTTTGGCACATCAGGCCATGTAGAAAAAGCAAATCGAAGCGCTTAGATATACACAAAGCTTATCTAAACAACATGCACATTCGTAATAGCGCGCTCATCACGAAGCTCTTTAGGCTTGTTCTGCTCATCTAAGAACACAACTTTAGGCTTCCAGCTTTCCGCAGCAACCGCATCCATCGACGCATAAGCGCAGATAATCACTAAATCGCCAGTCTGCACAAGGCGCGCCGCCGCGCCGTTAATACCGATAACGCCACTCCCACGCTCACCTAAAATCGCATAAGTCGTAAAGCGCTGCCCATTATTAATATCCAGCACATCAACCTGTTCATTCGGCAATATACCTGAGAGCTCTAGCAAATCAGGATCAATCGTGATCGAGCCTTCGTAATGCAGATCAGCCTGCGTTACGGTCGCTCTATGGAGTTTTGATTTGAGCATTGTTACAAACATAGGGTATATATAGGAGCACAGATTTAAAAAAGAAAGGGTTTTCTCTCATGTCTTATGACGACAATAATATTTTCGCAAAAATCCTACGCGGCGAGATACCATGCGATGAGGTTTATCGTAACGAATATGTCCTTGCTTTTAATGATATCGCTCCACAAGCCCCACACCATATCCTCGTCATTCCAACTGGCAAATATGTCTCAATTGATGATTTTGGACGCAATGCTAGCGCTGAAGAACTACAAGCTTTTTACAAAGCGATTGATGAAATTGTTGAAGAAAAAGGCCTCAAAGAAAAAGGCTTCCGCTGCATCGCTAATACACGTGAACATGGCGGGCAAGAAGTCCCGCATTACCACATGCACATACTAGGCGGTCAGCCAATAGGGCCAATGGTTAGCAAGTAATAACACTCACGCCTCTATACACCTGGAAACTGAATAATATTATCACTATACTGAGCAGTCTGTGCACCAATAACGCACGGCTCTAGCGCAGCGTCCTCTGCATCAGCTAGCGCCTCCGCCTGCTCCAAAACACACTCTGCAATCAAAGCATGTGAATCTGCTTGCACGAGTAGTACACGGCATAGCTCTGCCACATCAGGGCTACGCCCTTGCAATATGCTCGATGCATTTTCTAAAAGCTCCGATAAAGCCCCCAAATCCTCTGGCACATGCTTTAATCGCTCATACACATCCATATCATCTAGCGGCTGCTGAGAGGCATGATCCAACCATAGCTCGCCATATTCTTGCGTCATACGCGCTGCTTCCATCTTTAAAACAACAAAATGCGCACTCATATGAAGATATTTCGCAGCAATTTTTTCTGCGGCCATCGCAATAGAGAGCAAAGCACTATCAGGCTGCTGTTCCGCCAAAGCATCATGCAACCCATAACATGTCGCATCATCCATCGCGCTGCGCCCATCTACAATATCTTGCGCCACAACTGGCACTTCTAAACGAACATGTAAACTGGCTAATTCTCTATCACTCAACATTGTTTAATTCCTTAAATAATTATGTTCTTAAACACTGTCTTAAACTGTAAAGGTAAACGAAGCCTTAACGCCGCTAAACTAAATCAGGATTTTTTTCAAAAACCCTAAGAACCATGGGCTTTAGAAGGTTTTTCAATATATGTGGACAAAAACCTCACCCCTAAAAAAAGAAAATGTTTTTGCTTTGTTCTTTTTGTGCTATTAAAAGTTGAGAAATAAGAATTCATAAACACAGAGATATAAGGCAAACATAAAATGGTAGCCTCGATAAACACAGTTTCGTTCCAAGGCATCGACGTGCACCCGGTCGATGTTCAGGTGCAAATATCTAACGGCCTGCCTGCCTTTACGATTGTCGGCCTACCTGATAAAGCAGTCGCCGAGAGTAAAGAGCGCGTACGCGCCGCTTTGCATGCTCTAGGCATCTCCATGCCACCAAAGCGCCTAACCATTAACCTTGCTCCCGCAGATATTTCCAAAGAAGGAAGCCATTACGACCTCCCTATAGCCTTAGGCGTACTCGCCGCCATGGATGTCTTGCCCAAAGAAGAGCTACGCAAAATGACTGTGCTAGGCGAGTTATCTCTTGATGCCACCATAAGAGCCGTCACAGGCATTCTTCCTGCTGCCATTTACGCAGCCGGCAATGATAATGCGCTCATTTGTCCTTCCGATTGCGGCGGCGAAGCGGCATGGGCAGGCGATCACCTCTCCATTATTGCCGCCACCAATCTGTTAGAGCTGATCAACCATATTCGCGGCCAAGCAACACTTCCCCGCCCCAGCCCAAAGCTCCAGGAACAGCAAGGCCATAAACCAACCGATCTCAGTGATATAAAAGGCCAAGAAAGCGCCAAGCGCGCACTCGAGCTAGCAGCAAGCGGCGGCCATAACATGCTTATGATAGGGCCTCCCGGCTCTGGAAAATCTATGCTCGCCAGCGCTCTACCAGGAATCTTACCACCATTATCGGCGCGCGAAGCCCTCGAAGTCTCCATGATCCAGTCTCTAGCTGGCAACCTGCCTGAAGGCGGCCTTGTTAAAACCAGACCTTTTAGAGACCCGCATCATTCCGCTTCACTCCCGGCCCTTATTGGCGGTGGCCATAAAGTACGCCCCGGCGAAATCTCTCTCGCTCACAATGGCGTACTCTTCTTAGATGAGCTACCGGAGTTTTCCCGCTCAAGCCTAGAAGCCCTGCGACAACCATTAGAAACACGCCAAGCGCTTATTGCTCGTGCCAATCAACATGTACGCTACCCTGCACGCTTTCAGCTTATAGCTGCTATGAATCCTTGCCGCTGCGGGCATTTAGGAACAAATGAAATGGAATGCACAAAAGCGCCGCGCTGTGGTAGCGATTATCAATCTAAAATCTCAGGCCCCGTACTCGATCGCATGGATATACAAATTGATGTGCCCGCCATTTCCATCGCTGATTTAAGTGCTCCCAAATCACCAGAAACCAGCGAAGTTGTACGTGCCCGCATACAAGCCGTACATACTCTACAAAATAAACGCTTTAAAGCCCTTAATGCCCCAGAACATATATCACTAAACGCTCATGCAGATGGCGCACTTCTTGAAAAAATAACGGCCCTTGAGCCACAAGCCGCAGAACTTCTCAACCGCGCCGCCACACAAGCTAAACTCTCAGCCAGAGGCTATCACCGCATGTTAAAGCTCGCACGCACCATCGCCGACATGCAAAGCATTGCTGAAAATCGTACAATAGAGGTAATCGAGAAAAAACAAATCGCCGAAGCTTTAAGCTACCGGCGACTTATTCTCCCCATTTAAACAGATTTAACTAACGACGTTCCTCGCCATTTGGAATAATGCGCGGCTGCAAAGCAACCTCAAATAGCTCTTCCTGATAGCGATGTGCTACCTGCGCAGGGGCGTTCATATTTTGATTTACATTCTGCGACACATAACGCGCCATAAAACTCGCCCATGAGGCATTAGGCATAGCTAAGGAGCGATGCTCTGTTTCTGCCTTACGCAATAAACGACGCAGCTCTTGCCCTGTCATCTCGGGGCGACCCAAAGCTGCTTTAAATTCTGATAAAGCCATAGAAGCAAAAGCAGCGTAATCCGCATTCACACTATCATATTGGCCGTACGCTTCACGTGTTTCATCGATCAAGCGACGTATTTCTTTATTTAATGCTATACTCATATCTTTCAGGCCTCCCCTAAAGCCAAATTGCTTATAATTTTATATATTGTGTTTCTTTCACTTCATTTAATCGCGCTTAAAAGACTAAAAAACTATTTCAAATTCCCTGTAATAATCCTATAAGAACGACTAATAGACGAAAAACATCGTCTCATAAGAAAAATCATTAATGCAAATTTCATTATACTGCACTGCAATAAAATGAAATAAAATTACCTCCAAAATTGAGGTTAAGAGAATAAAAACAAAGGATTAGCATATTATGACACGCGCATTCATCTTCCCGGGACAAGGCTCACAATCAATCGGCATGGGTAAAGAGCTATTCGAATCATTCGCGCAAAGCCGCGCTGTTTTTGAGGAAGTCGACGACGCGCTTGGACAAAAGCTTTCCAGTCTCATATTCGAAGGCACTGAAGAAGACCTCAATATGACAGAAAACACACAACCGGCCCTAATGGCCGTCTCTGTGGCGGCAATGCGCGCCTTAGAAGCCGAAGGCGCTTTCAGCCTAGCAGATAAAGCCTCTTATGTTGCTGGTCACTCTCTCGGCGAATATTCAGCCCTTACAGCTGCTGGCGCCTTTTCCGTTAGCGATGCTGCACGACTGTTAAAATTACGCGGCCAAGCAATGCAAAAAGCTGTGCCGGTTGGCGTAGGCTCAATGGCAGCCATCATTGGCCCAACACTTGAAGAAGTGGCTGAAATCGCTAAAGACGCTGCCCAAGGCGAAGTCTGCGAAGCAGCAAATGACAACTCTGTCGGTCAAGTCGTTGTCAGCGGCCATAAAGATGCTATTGCGCGCGCCGTCGAAATCGCGTCTGAGCGTGGCGCTAAACGCGCCGTAATTCTACCCGTCAGCGCCCCTTTCCACTGCGCCCTCATGCAACCAGCTGCCGAAGCCATGCAAGAAGCCTTGAGCAACACGCAAATTAGCGCACCAAGCGTCCCTGTTGTTGCAAATGTCATCGCAAGCGCTACACAAGACCCTGATGAAATCCGCAAGCTCCTCGTTAGCCAAGTCACTGGCGCTGTACGCTGGCGCGAATCAGTAATCTGGATGAAAGAACAAGGCGTAACTGAGATGATGGAAATCGGCGCTGGTAAAGTGCTCTCTGGCCTTATTCGCCGCATTGATCGCGAGATTAGCTGCAGTGCAGCCGGCACACCTGATGAAATCAAAGCCCTCATCGAAAAATTAAGCTAACCATACCATTAAAGGGAGGGGCTTATAGCGCTGTGTGAGCAGAACCCTTAAGCAAAAGCCTTAGCCAGTGGCTTCGCCAAATATTCCAAAGCAGTTTCTAAAGACTCATTAGAATTCGCCACAATCAAACCTTGATGTGTATCATCAAGCTTATAATCCTGCCCGCTCCAATTAGCGACAACCCCGCCCAGCGCCTTCGCCATAGCAATACCCGGCAAATGGTCCCAAGGATAAGTCACGCGATAGAGAAGAAAATCCACATCCCCTTGAAACAAGAGAGGGTAAGCCACAATAGACGGCTCACGCGCCTGCGTCATTTCGAAATAAGCATCATTTTGATTGAGCACCTTTTGAAATTCTTCATGCACATACAGCTTATAGCCAGCCCAGCCGCGCACGACCGAATCTTCTTGCTCTTTTTGCGCGCCAAAACGGCTATAAAACCCGTTCTCTTGATTATAGTGCAGCCCATAATCTTTATAATATCCAGTGAGATTCCCTTTGCTAACCTCATAAAACCAGCCGCCCAGATACTCCCCCTTATAAAGCAGCGCCACCATAATCCCAAAACCGCCACGCTGATATATAAAATTCTTAGTGCCATCAATAGGATCAACAACCCAAACCGGCTTATCTGCTTGCACAAGATGCGATAAAATCTCCGGATTCTCGCTGTACTCTTCCTCACCGATAAACAACGAATTTGGAAGGATCTTTAGCAAACCCGCTTTCAAAGCCCGCTCACTGCGTACATCAGCGATCGTAAAAGGATCATTCAACCCTTTAAACTCAACATCTTTTTCTTGTAAATCCCCATAGCGCGGCAAGATTTCCTGCTCAGCAACATCTTTGAGCAAAATCTCTATATTTTCGATTTGTGATTTTGAGAGCATATTTCCCCTGCCTCGCTAGCATAGATTGACCAAGATAAAGGCTATGAGCGCTAAAAGCAATGCTAACAGCTTTAAAGGAAATTACGAGATAAGCTTTTTAAAAACCTTAAGCGCCGACAATTTGCGTAGAATAATGCTCATGCGCGCCCCATCCAGATGCGATCAAACCTTTTAGAGCCGTTTTAGCCCATAAAAGCGCAGAAGACACATCATGTTGCTGTAATTCTGTATGCTGTATGCATATCACGCGGCGCAAACAGTCAAAATTCTCTGTAATATCTTTCAGATCCTCAACATCCACATAATAAATCTCAGCATCCGCGCTTTGCTCTAAAACAGTCTCATATAAATCCTGTAGTGCATTAATAAAATCATTCACACGCGGACGCTCATTTTCATCCAAATCAACATGCGCAAAAGCCGAACACACCGCATCATGAAAAGCCTCTACACCATCAGCCAGCGTAAAATCATGCCCTTCGCCTTGCGGAGCAAAATGCTGTGTTATATTAAGTAAATGCGCTCTAGAGAGAGGAAATGCACGCTCTTCGCCTTGCGCATGCGCTTTCCCATTATGGATATGTTCAATCATTTACACGCCTTATCTAAACCTGTCCCGTTCCTAGTAGAATAGCAAATATACCAAGCACCAGAATATAAAAATCTACAGCAAAATTATAATTATGTCAAACATATTCACCCTTGTGACGATTATACAAAGAATAAAAGCACGTGTAATTTTGGGCATTGACTTCAAAGGACGGGACTTATAATCCTGTAAACATAAAAAATAAAGAGGTTTTTGAAAATTATGTTCGATTTAAGTGATAAAAAAGCACTTGTAACAGGTGCAACTGGTGGAATTGGCGGAGAAATTGCTAAGGCTCTACACGCTGCAGGCGCGCATGTTGGCATTTCTGGACGCAACACTGACAAACTTCATGCCTTAGCTGAAGAACTAGGCGATCGCGTTACAATCCTAACCGCTGATCTTTCAACAGCAGAAGCAGCGAAAGAGCTTGCAAAACGTGCAGAAGAAGAAATGGGCCAAGTTGACATTCTCGTCAATAACGCTGGCCTAACCCGTGATGGTCTATCTATGCGTATGTCTGATGAAGACTGGCAAACAGTTATTGATGTCAATATGACCTCAACCTTCAAACTGGCGCAAAGCCTACAGCGCGGCATGATGAAACGCCGTTATGGTCGTATCATCAACGTCGCCTCTGTTGTTGGCGTTACTGGTAACCCTGGCCAATGTAACTATGTCGCCTCTAAAGCTGGCATGATTGGCTGGTCTAAAGCTATGGCGGCAGAAGTGGCCTCACGCGGCATCACAGTAAACTGTATTGCACCGGGCTTTATCGCAACAGCAATGACAGATGCGCTTAATGATGACCAAAAAGCAAAAATCAATGGCACAATCCCTGCCGGAAAAATGGGCTCTAGTGAAGATATTGCAGCAGCAGCGTTATATCTAGCAGCTCAAGAATCTGGCTATGTTACAGGCCAAACCATTCATGTGAATGGTGGCATGGCAATGATATAATCACTATTGTGGTTTTAAACGAGTTAAGCCGCTTTCGAGCGGCTTTGCTATTTGTACTTCCTCAAAGGAATTAAGTGGATTGTCAGTGGGAGCATCACGCTTACATGTGCTTTCATAAGCCTGACTATCATCATCATGTGTCCACAAATAAAAGCGCTCAACCTGCCCCCAGCTAATAAATAATTTCGCGCGTTCTACATCAAGCGATCCATCATATGAACCAATAATTTGCCCATTATCCGCTTTCTCGGTGAGTGTAAAGTTACCATGCCCATCCTTCATCTGAACAGGAACTTCTATATTTAAATCTAACACATAAATATCATCACCATCCTCAACCATTGCGACTGCATGCCCACCTGAAAAGACAACATTGTCCTGATCATTTGCATATTCGAGGTGACCACCAAAAACACCCACATCCTGAACACCCGAAAGATGTAAAATAGTCGCCTCAAACAAAGCATAATTATCGCAATCACCATAATAACGCCCGTTTAAATGGTGATTCACAAGTTGATAAAGAGATACCCCGCTGCAATCATCCTCGTCTGTATAAGTGAAACGAGAAAGCGTAAAATCGTGCACAGCCTGTAATTTCTCTTGAAGCGGGAGGTCTTTAATCTCCCCAACAAATTCAGCAATAAAATCAGGCACTTCATCAAGAGATGGCATATCCAGACCACTCCCTTTTGCAAGTTCTTCGAACTGCCCATTATTGGTATTAAACTCATCACGCATACGCCGCGTAAAGGAAGCCTTATCACGCTGCTCTTCTCTTAATCGTTGAAAAAGTTTTTGATCCATATCGCCCTTCCCGTGCCTTAAAGCTAGCAGGGAAAGATAAATAAACGCTTAAAAATAAGGCTTTATATAAAATCAAGCGCACAGAGATGATCAAAAAACGCTTCTACATTATGCTGTTCTTCACGCGGATAAGCATTTTTAATTAAAAAATATGCCCGAATAAGCTTTTGATGCGCGCTTAAAACAAGGCGATGGCGCACATAATTTGACCCCATCTCTTTGCGCTTATCCCCTTCAAGCTTGTCCCATTCATGAAAAAATGCCTGCTGATCCTTAATGGCTCCTATCAATAACGTTTCAGCCTCTTTTAAATGCTTAGGCGTATTTACAACTTCAAAAGAAGAAAGCGCTTTATGAACTTGCGCATCATAATCTTGAACATTTAGGCTCTTATCCTGCCCCCAAAAACCTCTCAAAGCCATAACACGCGCACGCACTGCTATATCGGCAACGTAAAAATAATGCTCCAAATATTTTGCATCCGCTTTAGCAAGACGAGATTGCTGAGCATCAAATGTTGTCTGCTTATGCGGGATGGCTTTATAGGCATCGCTCACACTCATATCCTGCGCAAAAGACGGCATAGAAAAACATAAAAGCAGTAAACACATTAAAACTCGAAAAAACATTTACACCCTCCTCGCTCTGAATATTCAAACTATCAAACAACAATAAATAAAAACTTAAATAAAATATCTATATTTTCTAAAGCCATTACGTGTAACATAGAAGCCATGGACACACTTATTATCTTTGATTGCGACGGGACCCTCGTAAATAGCGAACATCTTTATAATTCAATAACCGCAGAGCTTCTCAACGAGCTCGGCTATGCTGAATATACTCCCGAATTATGCCTTGAGCTTTTCGCTGGCCATAGCTGGTCTACTATTCGCCATATCATTGAGGCGCGCCATAGCGAGCCGTTACCTGACGATTTAATCCCACGCTATATCCGAATCGCTAATCAAAAAATGCATCACGACTTTGATGCTACGCCCAACGCGAATAAGGTTGTCAGCGATTTTCACGGCAAGCATAAAATCTGCGTCGCCTCAAATGGAGAGCGTAATAACGTTCTAAAAAGCCTAGAAGTTACAGATTTACTCCAATATTTCGAAGATCACCATATTTTCACAAAAATTCAAGTCCCGCGCCCCAAACCGGCACCGGACCTTTTTGAGTTCGCATGTGCACAAATGGATCATAGCCCTGATAAAGCGATCATCATCGAAGATAGCGCAACTGGCGTAGAAGCTGCAAAAGCAGCTGGAATAAAGGTTTTGGGCTATATCGGCGCGGCTCATGATAAAAATAAACAGGCAGAAAAGCTCAAAAAAGCTGGCGCAGACGTGCTCATCGAATGTCTTATCCACATTGAGAAGCATATTTAGCCTATTAAAATGCTTTGCTTCGCATACCCCCTATGCTAAGTCGTTTAAAAATGTCTTGCATTCGTAAATTTGCCTGATTAAAGTTCACGCGAGTTTGCAGGTGGCAATATCACCACGCAGACGTAATATTAATTAGTAAACCAAAAAGATAAGGAATTACGATGAGTGACGTAGCTGATCGCGTAAAGAAAATTGTTGTTGAGCACCTAAGTGTTGACGAAAACAAAGTATCTGAAGGAGCTAGCTTTATTGATGATCTAGGCGCAGACTCTTTGGATACAGTTGAACTTGTTATGGCGTTTGAAGAAGAATTCAACGTTGAAATCCCTGATGATGCAGCAGAAAACATCCAAACTGTTGGCGATGCTGTTAAATTCATCGAAGAAAACGCAGCTGCATAATCACCTTTATTAAGGTTTATGCACTTTTCAAATAAGAATTTCGATTCAGCCGCCCCATTGAGCGGCTGTCTTGCTATAAATAACTTAAGTTACACTGTCATTCAAATAGGCTTACCCCCCCTGATGAATGACGACACCGCGTATAAATACGCTAGGAGCGCTAACCCTGCTCCTTAATGAAATGAGGAAAAAATGAGAAGAGTTGTTATTACAGGCATGGGCATGGTCACACCTTTGGGGATGGGCGTTGATCATAACTGGAAAACCATCACAGAAGGTAAAAGCGGTATTAGACAAATCGAGCATTTCGATATTTCTGATATCACATCAAAAATTGCTGGCGTCGTTCCACGCACGAGCGATGAAAACCCAACCAATGGTGATTTCAACGCGGATCTTTATCACGAGCCAAAAGAGCAGCGTAAAACCGACATCTTCATAACATATGGTATGGCCGCCGCTCACGAGGCGATCGAAGATTCTGGCTGGAAACCTGCAAATGAAGAACAACAAAACCGTACAGGCGTACTCATCGGCTCCGGTATTGGTGGTCTAGACGAGATTTATAAAACATCAACGCTTCTGAATGAACGTGGCCCACGCCGCATTTCTCCATTCTTCGTACCAGCGGCGCTGATCAACCTCACTTCTGGCCATGTATCTATCAAATATGGGTATCGCGGTCCTAACCACTCCGTTGTAACTGCTTGCGCAACAGGGACACACGCTATTGGCGACGCAGCACGCCTTATCGCTTTCGATGACGCAGATGTCATGATCGCCGGTGGTGCAGAATCCGCAGTATGCCGTCTTGGCGTCGCTGGCTTCGCAGCCGCACGCGCGCTCACAACAGGCTATAATGATCGCCCGCAAGAAGCATCACGCCCATGGGATCAGGGACGCGACGGCTTTGTCATTGGTGAAGGCGCAGGTATTGTTGTCTTAGAAGAATATGAACACGCAAAAGCCCGTGGCGCTAAAATCTATGGCGAAGTCACAGGCTACGGCCTATCAGGCGATGCTCACCACATCACTAGCCCTGCAGAAGATGGCAATGGCGGCTACCGCGCTATGGAAGCAGCCCTTAAACGTGCAAAGCTTAACCCTGAAGATATTGACTATATCAATGCACACGGCACATCGACACCAGTTGGCGATGGTATTGAATTTGGCGCAGTAAAACGCCTCTTCTCTAATACACTCGATACTATTTCTATGTCCTCGACGAAATCTGCAATTGGCCACCTCCTTGGTGCAGCAGGCGCCGTAGAAGCTATCTATTCGGCAAAAGCCATAGAAACAGGCATCTTGCCACCAACTTTGAACTTAGAAAATCCATCTGAGAACTGCACAGGCATCGACCTCGTGCCAAAAGTTGCCAAGGAAAAAGAGGTCAAAACCGTTCTCTCCAACTCCTTTGGTTTTGGTGGAACAAACGCATCTCTTATCCTGAGCAAAGTTTAAAACACTTAAAAACACCGAGCGCTATGGGCTTAATAATTAGATTATTTTTTACATTTATTATTCTCTGCGCGCTCGCTGTTGCTGGTTTTGCAACCTATATCGGCTATAACTACGAAAAAAAGGGTGAACACAGCCAAAATGTTCATATCCTCATCGAGCGTGGCGATAATATTGCCGCCAGCCTCTATAGCCATAACCTTATTCAACAACCCCTTATCTTTAAAATCATAACCCGCATTAGCGGCGATGCAACACAGCTTAAAGCTGGCGAGTATGACATCCCCGCCGAAGCGTCTATGAAAGAAATCATCGCCCAGCTTGTTGAAGGCCAAACGATTGAACGCCGCTTTACGATTCGCGAGGGTCTCACCTCCTACGAAACGATTGAGCTCATCAAAAATGTTGAGAACTTACAAGGCAGCCCTTCTCGCATTCCTGCTGAAGGTGCGCTTTTGCCCAACACTTATGATTATCAAAAAAATGATCAGCGCGATGTCATTATTGGCCGCATGCAAAACGCCATGGAAGAGCTTTTAATCGAGCTATGCGCCCTTCCTGAAGGCGTAAGCTTTGATGCCATGCAGGATCTGCCTTGTGCAAATGCGCCATCGCCCCTCAAAACTGCACATGATGTTTTAACGCTCGCATCAATTGTTGAAAAAGAAACAGCTGTCCCAGATGAACGCGAGCGTGTTGCGGGTGTTTTCTTAAACCGCTTAAGAAAAAATATCGCCCTTCAAACCGACCCAACTGTAATTTACGCCATAACCAAAGGCGAACATAAAAATGATGGTAAAGGGCCTTTAGGACGCCGCCTTCTAAAAAAAGACCTCGCAATCGATAGCCCTTATAACACCTATAAATATCCCGGCCTACCACCTGGTCCGATTGCCAATCCGGGGGAAGCCTCTTTAAAAGCCGTCTTAAACCCTGAACAGCATGATTACATCTATTTCGTTGCTGATGGCTCTGGTGGACACGCCTTTGCGCGCACACTCACCGAGCATAATAATAATGTCGCCAAATGGCGTAAAATAAGAAAAAACCAATAGAAAGCGCCACAAAAGATGAGCGCCAACACTCATTTCCCCGCCCTTATAAAGATCGACTACGAACAGCCTGAAAATGCGCCAAAACAAGACGATAATGCAGATCAATTCTCACCTGCATTTCCGCGCTATTTTTTAAATAATCATGCAAAAAAAGGCGCTAAAATTTTCGACCCCTTCCTAGGCTTTGGAACAACAGCATTCATTGCTGAAGAGCTAGGTTTTACACCCTTTGGCATAGAAGCCGATGAACTACGCTATCAATGGGCAGCAGGACAATTAGAGCACTGGCAAAACATACGTTGCGCTGATGCTTTTGATGCTCCTGATCTAGCTTTACCGAAAATGGATATGCTCATCACATCCCCGCCTTTCATGAAAATATCACAAAGCTGGAATCCTCTATATGCAGGTGATCCCCAATATAAAGGCTATGAGGCTTATCTTTTACGCCTAACTGAAATATTTATGAGGCTAAAACCCATACTTAAACGCGGCGCCCCTTTAATTATTCATTGTGACAATATAGAAGGCAAACCCTTCACACCGCTAAAACGCGATATGAGTTACGCTATCTCTAAAGCTGGATTTAAAGCTATCACTGAAATGAATATAATATGGGGCAAAAACGCGCCTCAAAACTATCCGCAAACATACGCGCTTATTTTTAAAAATTAATCGCTATCTTTGGATTTAGGGGGCTTTTTCCCCTTAGCTTGCTGCTGAGAGCCAAATCTTTTGGAAGAAGAACTATACCCTC
>NZAJ01000005.1 GCA_002687495.1 Micavibrio sp.
TGGGGCTTTACGCTTTTTCGGGAGGGGCTTGAATTACGCGATTGGAATATGCGCGCTGAATATCTCACCAACGGGCTAAAATATATTAAGAAACATTTAGGCATCCATGCTTGATAATTCGAATTTGTCGAAAGTCTGACCATTCTAGTTTTGTCTAGCCATTCTCAGCTTTCAAATTTCCAATAATGTAAGACGCTTTCCTTTTGAAGACTTATCGACCAAACAGCCTTATGCCTTTCAAGATTAGGCAATTTAACTGACCTGCCTTCGCCTATGCTTCAAGAATAAATTTCCCCTTTTCGCATTCGCTCAAATTCCTCGCGGTGACAAATTTATTCTGTGACGCGTCGAAGCCGGCCAGTGAATTTTATGCCATCAGAAAGGGCAATAAGGTGTTGCTCTGGTGATAATCAAGAAAAGGAAAATACAATGTCAATTATAGCGAATATGAAAAAACAAGAGAATGGAAGCTTTGAAGGAAAACTGAAAACAGCGACCCTCAATGTTCATCTCAAATTACAGCCCATCGGTGATGGCGAAGCGAATGATAACAAGCCTGATTTTAGAGCCAAAATCGGAAGCTTCGAAGCAGGGGCAGGGTGGAATAAGATTAGCGATAATCAAAATGCATATATCTCCGTTCAGATTGATGCGCCGGAATTCCCAAATCCGATTTACGCCAATCTGGTTCAAAAAGACGACCAGTATATTTTAATCTGGTCACGCCAAAACTAACTCAATTTAGCCCCTCGCAAAGAGGGGCTTTTTCTTGTTCGAATTGCGCTCTTGTCGGAAATGATGAGGGCGTTTTTTGTGCTTTAAATTTACAGCAATACACAGCTTGGAAACAGGTTAAGGCGAAAGCGGATAGGGCAGAGTTCAAATGTGATAGTGAAGTGCGTTTGGTAGGTATTAGATTAATACAAGATAAAAGATATAAATTATATTTATATGAACATACTGTTATTGTTGTATAATTTACACGTTAATAATACTTGTTATAAGTTTAAATAAGTTGTATAGTAATAGGGCGTAAAATTGAGATTTTATGAGAGCTTGGAAAGCGAAGTTGATGTTTTTAGATCGGATCAGTGGGGAGAATTTTACTGCGAGCGATGGCGTTTCCCGGCCATTGATCGTGACCAGAGATAGCCCCAGAAAAGCGTTCTTTAAAAAGCTCAATCGTCATGGTGAGGTAAAGTCAGGACCGAAAAAAATCAAACGCAGATCGGGACTGATGCGCGGCAATTCATTTGCAGGTTTGGCATCGGCGCAGCGCGTTGTTGTGAAAATCAATCCGGTAAAGAATAAGACCAAAGGTGTTGGATCGGGCGCCAATTCAGGCGGCCAAAATCTCTATCATCATATTCATTACATCAGCCGAAACAGGGCAGGGGAGGATGGTGAAAAAGCCATCCTGTTTGATGCTAAAAACGAGGGATTGGAGCGTCAAGATTTCTTTGAGTTATGCAAAAATGATCGTCACCATTTTCGGATGATACTCTCACCGGAGCGGGGTGATGAGATCGAAGATTTCAGAGGCTATGTTCGTGAGGTCATGAAGCGAGTCGAGGGTGATCTCAAGACCAAGCTCTCATGGGTGGCGGCTGTTCATTACGATACCGATGATGTCCATGCCCATGTGATCATTCGGGGCAAAGATGCGCGCGGTGAGGATCTGGTGATGGCCCGCGATTATATCGCTTTTGGCATTCGCGCCCGCGCGCAGGAGATTGCAACCGAGTTATTGGGCGAGCGCTCAATCGAGGATATTCAAAAAGGTTTGGAGAAGGAAGTGGACGCGCTGCGGGTCACTTCTTTAGACCGCTTTATTGAAAAGCACGTAGGCGAAGATCAGGTGGTCGATGTCCGCAAAGAAAACAATTTCGGCAAATCAGCGCATTATGAGTCTGTGCTTAAAGGGCGGTTGCGCTATCTGGCCTCAAGCGGTATGGCTGTCGAAAACCCTCCAGGCGTCTATACACTGAAAGAGGGTTATAGAGATGTCTTGGCGAGCATTGCCACGCGCAATGATGTCATTAAAAAGCTGTATGAGCGTGTAGAAGGCTTGGATGATCTGGAAGTCTATTCTCTAAAAGCCGGAGAGGGGCAGGTTATTGAAGGGCGCGTTTTGGATAAAGGGCCAGCCGATGAGCTAACAGACAAGAAATACATTGTTGTTGAAGCGCTCTCTGGTGGTAAGCATTACGTCCCAGTCGGTGAGGCGTTTAATTATGATGAGGTGAATAAGCGCGGCCTCGTGCGGGTTCGTCCCTTTGATCATTCTACAGGCAAGGCCGATCACAATATCGCGCTGATCGCAGCCCAGAATGAGGGTGTTTACGATATTGAGAAACACCGCGCCTATATATCAGCCGAGCAGTCTTACATCGATGAGGACGTTCGAGAGCCTTATTTGCAATCCCATATCAAACGGATTGAGACGCTTGTGCAAAATGAAGCTGCTACAGAATTAGGGCAGGGGCGTTATCAAATCCCTGATGATGTGATTGCAAAAGGCAAAGAGATCTCTGCCAAAATCAATGCACGTGAGAAAAAGCGCTTTTATCCTAAGCTTGATATTCTCTCATCCCATGCACCGGAAGATATGGCAGATGCGAAAAAGAAAACCTGGCTTGATAAAGAGCTTTATAAGAGAAGCAAGGGAGATCGCAGTATCACCGATCAATCTTTAGAAGCTGCGCTTCAAAAACGTCAACAATGGCTCGTTGATAACAAATTGGCAATGATCCAGTCTAATGGTGAGTTTGCCATGAAAAAATCAGCGATGCGGGATCTCAGTGTGATGGAAGTGCATGAAGAGGGTAAGTTCCTGGCTACAAAAGCCGGTCTTACCTTCAACGATCATAAAGTCTCATCCGATCAGGCTTATACTTATCTTGGTTATACAGAGCTTGAGACAGGCAAATGGGCGGTTGCGATGCGCGGAAAAGAGTTGCAGATGGCGCGGATTGATAAAGCCCCTGACATTGAAAAAGGGCAAAAGGTTCAATTTAGCGAAATTGAGCGCGGGCTATTTGAAATGCGCGCCGCCGAACAGCAAAAGCAGCAAGACAGGCAGCAATCCTCACGCGGGCGTGATGATGATAATGAAATGGAGCTATAAGCATGGCCAAAGCCAAACGAGTACAAAAGACAGTTTATTTTGATGCGGAAGTCTGGGAGGCATTGGAAAAGCAGATGAAAGTCTCTCATAATCCTAATGTTTCTGCGATTGTGAATGACGGCCTTCGCTATGCGATGTTTCCTGAACACCGTAATGACCGTGATGCTGATCTTGTAAAGCTGTATAACCAGTTTTCAGCGTCTTTGGCGATGCACCGCAAGAAAACAGCGCGTGATCTGGCCTTCATGCAAGAGCTGATTTTAAAGTTCAGCCATGANTTTTTCATGCATCACCCNTCNATTCCAGANGATAATAAAGCCCCNNGAGAAGCNGAGGCCAATGCGCGGCTTGATGCCTTCATGGAAAANATNGTGCGNAATATGTCAGAATTAAAGCCTCTATCNGATCGTGANGAGGTTTAANTCATGGCATATAGACGCGTTGGCAATGATTTTATGGATGAAGAGGAATANGANTTCCACGCGATCGGCGTGTGGAGTTTCTGGGTCTTTATCGCAGCNGCNNTNTTNACCGGCTACAATATTCAGGAGTTTATTCCTGATGAGTGGCCCAAATGGGCGCGGTTTGCCTCGACCATTATTCCGGCAGTAATCGTTGGCGGTATTTTAGGCGCTCTAGGAATATTCATCCGTATCGCATTTTTCTTTGCGCTCACTTGGGGCGTGATCGGTCTAGTTCTATATTGGATTTGGCAGAGTATTTAGCCAATTTTGTTCGCCCTATCCCTTTTAAAAAACGTTTGAGAACATCATTTTTAATGGTTTTAGATGTAGAAACTTTATTTGATATTTCTTGTAAGTGATACTATAATACCTATATGAAGATGTAAAATAAGAATTGTGGATATAATGGTATCACTTATAACACCAGCAAAAGCGCAAAAAAAGCTCGCAGAGCAAGCGCGGGCACGGCGCCTGCAAATGGAATTGACGCAGGAAGGTCTGGCGGAGCGCTCAGGTGTTGCATTGCCGACCCTTCGCAAGTTTGAACGCACGGGCGCTCTATCCCTGGAATCATTTCTTAAGCTTCACATGGTGCTTGGCGGATTGGAAGATATCCTTAAAGCTACGCAAATCAAAGAAGAGAGCTTTTCTTCCATTGATGAGGTACTGAAGTCAGATAATGTACCAACACGCAAGAGAGGGACACGCAAATGAAGAACTATCTCTCTGCAACAGAAGTAAAGGTCGGCATTAATTTTGGCGAAGGTGTTCAAACTGTAGGCAGATTAGCTGTACGGGAGCACAAGATTTACTTTGAATATGATAGCGCCTTTATAAAAAGCGGCATAGAGATATCACCGCTACGCTTATCTTTAAGACCAGGTGTTCAAGGTTTTGATCATGACCTTTTTGAAGGCTTGCCCGGTGTATTTAACGATAGTTTGCCTGATGGCTGGGGACGGTTATTGTTTGATCGTTTTATAAGATCACAGGGAATATTGCCTTCAGATATAACACCGCTTGATCGCTTGGCGCATGTGGGGTCACATGCTCTAGGTGCACTTGTTTTTGAACCTGATCACAGCGCATATGATACACAAGGCGATATAAACCTTGATAACCTTGCCTCGCAAGCGCAAGAGGTTTTGGACGGAACGTCGGATGACGTATTGGCGGAGCTAATAGCCTTAAACGGATCTTCAGCAGGCGCAAGGCCAAAAGCCCTAATCGGTGTAAACGAGAAAAGGGATCATATTATTCATGGAGTACATGATTTACCCGCAGGTTATGCGCCATGGATGGTTAAATTCCCGAATAGTCAAGATGGGCTAGACGCCGGTGCAATCGAATTTGTATATGCATTGATGGCAAAAGAGGCTGGCATTACCATGCCTGATGTCCATCTTTTTCAAGCAGAGCGCGGCGCAGGTTATTTTGCGATTAAGCGCTTTGATCGTGATGGTGACAAACGATACCACATGCACACGGCTTGCGGATTGTTGCATTCAGATTTCCGTACACCCTCATTGGATTACGAAGATTTGATTGCGCTCACTGGTATGCTGACCCGCGATGTACGAGAGGTGGAAAATCTCTACAAACAAGCCGTGTTTAACGTGCTGGCTCATAACCGTGACGATCATTCCAAAAATTTCAGTTATTTGATGGATAGCCAAGGCGGATGGAAGCTCTCACCAGCCTATGATCTTACATTTTCATCTGGTCCACGCGGTGAACAAAGTACAATGGTTGTGGGCGAAGGTAAAAGTCCTGATACAAGCCATCTGTTAAAGCTGGCAGATGAAGCAAAAATCAAAAAAGACCGTGCGCTTGAGATTATTGATGCCACAAAATCCAGCTTGTCCAAATGGTCAGAACTTGCAAAGCAATATGGCGTTAATGATACAAACATTCAGCTGATACAAAGCAAAATATCGCAGGTGGCCGGCAAATAAAATAAGCGCATATTTTAATGTTACAAATTCAAGTAATTTTATTACTTATGGGAATGAAAAAATGAGCAATAAACTGATTAAAAATGAGCATGATTATGAAGCAGCGCTTAAGCGTATTGAAGAGCTGTTCGATGCTAAGCAGAATACGCCTGAAGGTGAAGAGCTTGAAGTGCTGATTACTTTGGTATCTGCTTATGAAGATGTTCACCAAAACCTTGATGTTCCAGACAAGATTGAAGCCAGCAAACGTATAATGGAAGCCAAGGGCTTTAGAAAGGATCAAAAAAAGCGCGAAGTAAGCGAGAGCATTGTTAAAGGTATGAAAGAAGCGGTTGATTTCGCAAAAGGCGAAAAAACGGGATCTGTTGTTCATAGTGCAGATGAAAACAGCGTCCGCAATACACCGGTTAAGAAAAGTGATTAAGGCTTAGGCTTACTCAAGATCGTCAGCCAATAAGTCTAATATTTCGTCTTTCGAATCTTCATCTTCATTATGAGGAATTGTATCAGAGACATTTTCCTGCTTTTTCGCAAACATATCGCTTTGATTAGGGTCTTTGGCTTTTTGCGCCTTTTTTTCTTCTTCGGTTGGAATATCAAATTTTGGAATATCGTTTTCCATGATGTCCAATTTTGGCACACTTGGCGCAGCAATCTCGCGAGATTTAAAATTTTTATCACTAAAATACTTTAGCTTATCGGCTTTAATGGGGGATGATGATTCTACCAATATAATTTCCTTATTCTCTGGAAAATCCCGCATTTCATGTTTTTCGATCAGAGGCCGGCCACGCTGAGAGACATTATCCATGGGCGCCTCATAGCGCATGGATTTTTTCTTTGATCTTGAAGTGACTTCAACGGTCTGCTGGCCGCAGCTTTCAGAGACATATTGCGCCGTTGCTAGATCATTTGTCGCAAAAAATACCTGATGGGCGCAGCAAGACAGAAT
>NZAJ01000006.1 GCA_002687495.1 Micavibrio sp.
AAGTTGATAAAACCGTTCTTGAAAACCTCATCGACCCATTAACACATATGATCAGAAACTCGGTGGATCATGGGGTCGAAACACCCAATGAACGAGAAGCAGCCGGCAAAAACCCCTACGGGATGATCCAGCTCTCAGCCCGTCATAAATCTGGTCGCATCATCATAGAAGTAGAAGATGACGGCAAAGGCATTAACCGCGAAGCGGTACTTGCGAAAGCCGAAAAACAAGGCCTGATCACTGCAGGACAAACCCTAAGCCCACTTGAAATAGACAATCTTATTTTCAAAGCCGGTTTTTCAACAGCCGAGAAAATATCGGAAGTCTCAGGCCGCGGTGTAGGCATGGATGTTGTTAAGAGAAATGTCAGCGAAATGGGTGGACGCATCTCTGTGGCTTCCACACCTGGCAAGGGCTGTAAAATGACCTTATCATTGCCGCTTACGCTCGCGGTTATGGATGGCATGGTTGTCTCTGTTGGCTCTCAGCGTTTTGTCCTGCCAACGATCAACATCATCGAAAGCTTCCAACCTGCACGTGCAGCTATAGGTAAGCTTGCCAATGGCGTTAATGTCATACGCGCCCGCGGTGAATATGTGAGAGCAATACCTCTTTTCTCTCTTTTCAATATTAATGACGCCATAACCCAGCCTGAAGACGCATTATTTATCCTTCTCGAAAGTGATGAGGGCGATCGTTTATCAGTCATGGTTGATGATGTCCTGGGCCAACAACAAGTCGTTATTAAATCCTTAGAAACAAATTTCCGCAATGTTGAAGGTATCTCGGCCGCCACAATACTCGGCAATGGCGATGTCGCGCTTATCCTTGATGTACCGGGGCTTAATGATATGGAAGCAAGCATCGATCTTTGCGCAGAAACACTCAAGAGTCTCAAACACATTAAAGACATTGAAGACTGCCAGCCGCCATCTGAAGCTCAAAACTTAATGGAAGAAATAACACAAAACATGGAAACAGATTCTCTAGAACAAGGAGGCTCTTTATGAGTGAAGTACAAAACGCTACGCCTTCAATAGACTTTGAAAATGACAGTGAAGTCGGTCTTTTTAATGAAAATATAAAAGCTGCCAGCACGCCTACAAGTAACCAATTAGATGATGAGTTTTCTCTCTCCCAGTCAGCCGATGCAGAAAAACAATATATTACTTTTACCATTAATGAAGAGGAATACGGCACGCCAATCCTAACCGTACAAGAAATACGCGGCTGGATGAAAACAACACCCCTTCCCAATACGCCCGATTATGTTCGTGGCGTTACCAATTTGCGCGGCAATATAGTGCCGGTCTTTGATTTAAGAACGCGCTTTAATGGCGAACACACACAAATCACAGAACGTCATGTTGTCATTATGGTGGAAATAGAAGGGCGCATAGTTGGACTGCTTGTAGATGCAATTTCAGACATTTTAACAATCGATGAAAAACAAATTCAACCTCCGCCAACCGCCAACCTCACTATCGATACTCAATATCTAAGTGGTCTTGTGACCTCAGGAGAGCGCATGGTCGCCCTCATTAATATCGATAAACTATTTGACCCGAAAATCCTAAACAGCATTCAAGAAAACGCCGCCTAAACGCGAAAAAGACAATAATAAGGAGACTAACTCATGCCAACACTCACCGTAAAAGCCAAAATGATCATAGCCGCTGCGCTCAATCTAACCATAGCAGCCATTCTTTTAATAACCTATATCAACGGCGACATGCCAGAAGGCGGATTAGGAATAGCATTTGAAGCAGCGTTTTTTGCCTCTATCATAGCCGCTGGTTTATCCATATATAATATCACGTCAATCGCCGAACCGCTGACCCAGATTAGCAGTATTATTAAAACCCTTGCTCAAGGCTATATCGCAAAAATTCCAGCGCCATCAAGTAACCAAGATGAAATCTCTCTCATCACCAAAGCGTTGCATGAGCTTAATGAAGCTCAAATAACAGCTATGCGCGTTAAGAACGCAACTGATAGCGCGACGAGCTGCGTCATGATCGCAGATGCAGACTTAAATATTGTATATATGAATGATGCACAGCTCGCCATGATGCGCGTCGCTGAACCTGACCTTAAAAAAGAGCTCAGCCAATTTGATGTTAATAATCTAATTGGTAAGAATATCGACGTGTTCCACAAAAACCCAGCGCACCAACGCGGTATGTTAGCAGCCTTAAAACAGCGCTACGACACATCTATCACTGTTGGCCCACGTACTTTCAGCCTTATTGCTTTCCCTCTTTTTGACAAAAATAACGAGCGCATTGGCTTCTCTGTTGAATGGATCGATAAAACAGCTGAGCTTGCAGTAGCAAATGAAATCGCAAATATGATTGAAGCCGCATCCAATGGCGATCTGAATAACCGCATCGTCTTAGAAGGTAAAGACGGCTTCTATCTCGATGTAAGTAAAGGCGTAAATAACCTCGCGGGCGTCATGCAAAATGTTGCTAATGATCTTGCGAAAAACCTTCAGGCACTCTCCCAAGGAGATCTAACCTCACGTATTACCGCCGAATATAATGGCATCTTTAAACAGCTAAAAGATGATTATAACGCAACATCTGAAAAACTTGCCTCCATTGTTGGCAAAATCAAACTTGTCACAAATGATGTCGGATATAATGCTGATGAAATGGCAAAGAGCTCAGTAGGCCTATCTGATCGCGCTGAACAACAAGCCTCTACGTTAGAAGAAACAGCTGCATCTATGGAAGAGTTAACCTCTACAGTCAAAACAAATGCAGATAATGCGAAAGACGCTAGCGAAGCAGCTGTGAGAACACGTAAAATTGCTGAAGACGGCTCACGCGTTGCAAATGACGCAGGCCAAGCGATGGAAAAAATCAACGACTCTTCACGTCAGATTACTGAAATTATTAACGTGATTGATGAAATTGCTTTCCAAACCAACCTGCTCGCTCTAAACGCTGCAGTTGAAGCCGCCCGCGCTGGTGATGCCGGTCGTGGCTTTGCCGTTGTTGCACAAGAAGTGCGTACTCTAGCACAACGTTCAGCCCAAAGCTCAAAAGATATTAAAACACTCATTGATGGCAGCTCAAAACAAGTCAGTGAAGGCGTTGATCTTGTTCAAAAAGCAGTGCAATCATTGCAAGATATCTACGACGCGATCAATGGTGTCTCAACAACAGTCAGCCAAATTGCATCTGCAAGTTCAGAGCAAGCAACCTCACTAGATGAGCTTAATCACGCCGTCATGGAAATGGATAGTATGACCCAGCAAAATGCATCCATGGCGCAGCAAAGCAAAAATTCTGCGCAAAATATGCAGGAAAAATCCTTTGATCTTGGCGACATTGTTTCTTTCTTCAAAATCAATGAAGCAGAAGAGGCCGCACTCATGGCAAAAACACAAACCAGCGCAATGCGAAGACCGGCAAATACCCAAAATACTGTGGCCTTCTCTCCTGCCTCTTCGTCCCAATCAATGCAAGCACAACCATCTCAAAGTAATGGACAATATAAAAAGGCTGCAGCATCTGGAGGAGGCTCATCCTCATCCATGTCCACAAGTGGAAATGATGCAGATTGGTCTGAATTTTAAAGTGGGAAAAGGCATATAAATGAACACCCAACGACATGAAAGATCAACGCCATCAACCGATAATAACGAGGAAGTGTCTGAGCAGTTAAGCCAAGAACATTTCCACCTTATTAAAACAATGCTTTATGACACTGCCGGCATCACGCTGGCAGATCATAAACGTAACATGGCACATAACCGCATCGCTAAGCGCATTAAAGAGCTCAATATACCTTGTTTTGATGATTACATTTCTTATCTCAATAAACATCAAGAAGAGGAAATATCAAACCTAGTGAATGCGCTCACTACAAATGTGACGCACTTCTTCAGGGAACAACATCACTTCGAGCATATCAAACAAGAAACAGCCGCCCTACTTAAAGCGGGACAAACTAAAATACGCATATGGTCTGCAGGCTGTTCAATCGGCGCAGAGCCATACTCAACGGCCATTACATTATATGATCTTCAACAATCTCTTGGCATCAGGGCAGATATTAAAATCCTCGCCACTGATATTGATACAACAGCCCTAGAGACAGCGCGTAATCGTAAATATCCCGAGCGCAACATCAAGGGCCTAAGCAAGGAACATTTAAATAAACATTTCACGACAGCCTGCATTAATGGTGAGAATTTTTATAAGTTAAAAGACCATGTGCGCAATATGGTTTCCTTTAATTACCTCAACCTGAATGAAACAAAATGGCCAATGAAAGGGCCCTTTGACTTTATCTTTTGCCGTAATGTTTTCATTTATTTCGATCGTGAAAAACAACTCGAATATGTCGATAAAATGACAGACCTTCTCAAAACAGGCGGCTATTTACTCCTCGGCCATTCCGAACATTTCGCCGCAGAAAACGTCAAATATAAAACATGTGGCCAAACCACATACCAAAAGATCAGTGACTAAAACTATTAGATGAAAGTTATAACATGCTAGCAACCAGGCAGAGCTTACGCGCAGATGGGTATTACGACCAAACACTCGGGGTCCATCTCGTTTCAGTCATTGCTGGCCAATATAACTGGACTACAGCAGACGATATCGCTTTTTCAACAACACTTGGCTCGTGCCTGTCAGTATGCGTTTGTGATACACATGCCAAAATAGGAGGCATGAATCACTTCCTGCTCCCTGAAGCGCCAGAAAACGACAATAGCGCTTATTCTGCATCCTTTCGTTATGGCAGCGCGGCTATTGAAGGTCTGCTAAACGCCTTATATAGCAAGGGCGCAGCAAAAAATGGCCTAACAATCAAAATCTTCGGTGGAGGGCGCGTGCTAAACGGCATATCCTCTGATGTGGGGCAACGGAATATCGAATTTGCACGCCGTTTTTTTACCCGTGAAAATTTACGCATCACAAGTGAAGATGTCGGTGAAAATTTTGGCAGACGCATTATCTTTTTTCCCTCAACCGGCAAAGTCTTGTTGCGTAAACTCGGCGAACAAAAAGAACTTATCTCCATTGCTGAACAGGAAAAGAAAATCATTTCAAAACTAAACCCACAAAGCGAGGAAGGCGATGTCGAGCTCTTCTAATACACTTAGCCCTATCAAGGTCGGAATCGTTGATGACAGCCCCCTCATACGCCAACTCATATCGGCTGCTATTGAGGAAAGCCCTGAATTTCAAATAGTCGGTAGTGCCGCCGATCCTTTTGAAGCCAGAGAAATGATTAAGCGCACAAATCCTGATGTCATCACACTCGATATCGAAATGCCCCGCATGAATGGCATAGAATTTCTAGATAAAATCATGAAGCTCCGCCCTATGCCGGTTATTATGGTTTCAACCCTTACCCATAAAGGCGCAGATATCACCTTACAAGCCCTTGAGATGGGCGCTTTAGACTACGTACCCAAACCCGAAACAAGCAGTGGCAAAGACAATATTCTAAATACTTTCCGCACCGTGCTTATCCCAAAACTCAAAGCTGTGCGCAGTTCCAACACTGCCGCAATGGGACATATTCAAAGCCACAAACCTGCGAATATTAACGCGCCTACTAAAACCAACCAGAACTATGATATTATCGGCATAGCTTCATCAACCGGCGGGATTGAAAGATTGCGCTACTTAATATCAAATATAAGCGTAAATCTTCCACCTATAGTTATCATTCAGCATATAAATAAACTATATGTGCCGCGTATGATTGAACGTATGCAAGAAATTGCACCGCCTCACATCAATATCAAGCTGACCCGTCATAATGATAAGCTTCAACCCAACACGATATATTTTCCTGATAATATTACGCATCTTACAGTGAAAAAAGCTGGTAGTTCTTATCGTGCCCACCTTATCGACAAACCGCCATTAAATGGCTTCATAGCCTCAGCAGATTATCTATTTAATTCCCTAGCAGAAGAATCTAAAAACGATAAAGTTTTAGGATTAATTATATCTGGCATGGGGAATGATGGCGCTGAAGGACTACTAAAGCTTAAAAATGCCGGCGGCAATACAGTTGGTGAGAATGAAGCAAGCTGCCTTGTTTATGGTATGCCGAAAGCTGCAGCTGCCATAGGTGCGTTAAATGCTGAAAAAACTATTCAAAATATCTCAAAATTAATGAATGACGCTTAAAAAATTTTGCTGACATAACAAAAGCTAGAACAAGATAACATCATCGTCATCTTCTTCAATCTTCACATTCATATGACTTGCTGTATCTGCATCTAAGCCAGACAAGAAGTTCTCTTTAACCTTGGAAAGAAAGAACTTACCTAATAATTTCTGCGCCATTTCATCAGGCACACTATCCGCCCCACTCGCATAAGCTTTAGAGAGATCAACCATTTTAAGCGTTTCCTCTTCAATGGACTGTAAAACCATAGATAAATGCTCCATACGCTGTTTCACAAAATCCTGAAACTGAAATGCAATAATGATATCTTTAATATAACCATTAATATTTTGCGTCGCGCTTAATGTCTGCTCCGTAAACTGCTCATGAGTTTGCGCATGCTGATACACCGCCTTAGAGAGAATTTTAATCTTATCGCGAATTTTATATTGCTGGTCAGTCATAATGCCGCCCTCGGCAATCTTCGCGGTCAAATTATCAAGCTCCTGAATGGCCTGCGCATAGGTAATTACCTGATCTTGAACCATAATGCGCTCAGTATTTTTCTTATCCTGAACAGATTTAGTATGTGTATTGGCGCTTTCCGCGATGATGCGAAACTTAGTCACCAAATCACGAATTTTTTCCTGAGAATATTTATCGAGCTCTTCAAGCTCCGCCAATGATCTTTGAGCAGACCATTTTACGAATGCTCCATATGCACTCCATTTCTCAATTAGAGCGGCTTCTTCACTTGAATGATTCATCTGTTTTGCACCTTCTGCCATATTTAAATATCTAGCATAAACGCATGATTTCCTAAAGTGAGCGGGCCATACAAGGGTATTGCAAAACTAAATTTTTCAGAGATTAATTTGAGATAGAAGCATCATGACCCGCCTCAACCATAGCTGCGCGCGGTAATAAAACCCAGTAATAACCTGTTGCATTCATCTTACCTGCGACCGCTTCAGCCTGAGCGCCATGCCCCCAAAACACATCCCCGCGCACGGGTCCGCGAATAGCTCCACCTGTATCTTGTGCAAACATAAGATGCTGTAAACGTTCTGCACCTTCTATAGGCGGGTCTATATCCACCCAAAGCGGCGCTCCATAAGGCAAAAAGCTACGATCGACCGCTAAAGAACGTCCGGCCGTCAACGCAACACCCTCTGCGCCTAATGGCCCAGCGCCTTCGATTTTTTGAAAAAACACATAAGACGCATTTTTATTCATCACCTCATCTGCACGCTCTGGATTTTGCTCAAGCCAACTACGGATAGTTTGCATAGAAACATTCTCCTTACTCAGCACATTCATCTTTATAAGCTCACGCCCAATCGCATAATAAGGATGCCCATTTTGCCCCGCATAACCAATGCGCATTTCCTGACCATCATCAAGTTCAACAATCCCAGAACCTTGGATTTGAACAAAGAAAGCATCAACCGGATCATCAACCCAAACCAAAACATTATCATTATGCGGCCATTGACCTTGTACAATCTCTGCGCGCGTTTCATACGGCTTAAGCTGCCCGCCAACAACGCGTCCTGCGATCCGCTCACCCTTTAAAGACTCTCGAAACGCACCCAAATTAACCATCACCAAATCTTCAGCACGTTTATATAAAGGTGTTTGATAACCATCATGACGGCTTAATGAGCCATTCAATGACGCTTCATAATAACCAGTAAAAAGCCCTAAATCCTCATCGTGATTAAAAACTTTATAAGGCACGAATGCTTCTTCAAAAAAATGAATGAGTGCGCTTGAGTCACTATGATCAATTTGCGAGAAATTCACACAAATAGAATGCCAATCAGCATAACGCCCTGCCTCTTTAAAGCTTCCAAAATCAAGTTCAGGAGCGCGCTTATTAATACGAGAACATGTGCGTGAAAAAGCTTCTGCCGCGCTTAAAAGATCATCTTCGCCCCAGCGCGGTAAATCCTCATAACGAGCCTGTTCTAAAACCAAACGAGGCTCTAATGGCTTTTCATCCAAAGCCGCATTTTTATCTTCACCGCCATCATCACACGCGGTTAAAAACAAAAATACGAAAAACAATAAATAAGAAAAAGACCTCATATATCATCAATAATATACAAGGCCCTTAAAGAAAAGTTTTTAAAGAGATCAATTAATGAGAATCTGGAAGAAGATCATTATCCTCCGCGCCTGCATCACGTGTTTCCTCAAGCAACCAGCTCGGATCACGAGATTTAATATCACGGCTAAAGACCCATATATCTTTCATCACAGACACTTTATCTGGGTGCCCTGCAACGATCTCACCATCTTTATCTTTCGTCACGCTACTTTCTTCTGCGCTAAAACGAATAGTAATATAGGCTTTACGTCCGTGAAGCTCTGCATCAATCGCCTCAGCCTTCCTCACAGCATGGATATCCGTATATTGAGAATGACCTTTTTCCTCACGCTGTTTAATCGCGCCATCAAAAGCCTCATAAACCGCCGGGGATAATAAACCTCTCAACGCATCGCGATCACCCTCAGCAAAAGATTCAACAATCATAACAAACGCATCTTGTGCGCCTTGCATAAAGAAATGGATATCAAAGTTTTTATCCGCTTTCGCAATATCGACAAGACCTTCTTCTGTCGTTTTATTATCAATACTATAGCTATCTTTAGCTTCAACAGCTAAATCACGAATAATATCTTCTTGCGTAACAACATGCTCGACCTTTTTATCAAGATCACTTTTATCAGCAGAAGATATATTTTCAATACCAGCAAAAGGGTCAGGACGCGAACGCTCCTCACCATGGCGCGTACCTAAAATACTACGCAACCAAAAAACTAAACCCGCAGCCACTAGGGCATAAACAAAAAGATCAGCTGGCACTTAAGAAACCTCTCATTTTCTTTTTAAAAATCACTCTATTTAATACTAACACACTTTATCATTTGTGTGTACGACAACACTACTCTAGAGTATGGCGAAACTATCATAAAGAAAGACCTAACACCAAAAAAATGCCTATATTTGTATTTTTTATTATCATCCCACTCATAGAACTCGCTTTATTTGCAACAGTAAGTGAAGAAATAGGGATATGGACAACCCTCCTTTTAGCCTTCCTTACAGCAATTATCGGCGGTGCCTTAGTGAAACAACAAGGCATTCAAACAATTATCTCTATGCGCTATGCGCTCGATAAAGGCAAAATGCCACTCAATGAAATCTTCGATGGCTTTTGCCTAGTCGCAGCAGGGGCATTGCTCATTACGCCAGGCTTTTTAACTGACACCATAGGATTTGCACTTCTCACACCACCATTTAGAAGTTTAGTAAGGCAAATCATTAGAAAACATACGCAATGGGAAGTCTCCGTATCACCCAATAACAATAGCCGCGTCTATAATGATGAAACCATCATAGAAGGTGAGTATGAAAAACTCGATCCTGATGACAAGCTACGCTAATCATGCTAAAGCAAACACATAGACTTCATTAATCAACATATTTAACAAAGATACTTAGTAAAAATGGCTGACGAAAAAACAAATATTCCTCAACAACAATCACAACAAATCGCACCTGATATGCCAGTAAATATTATGGCGCAATATGTGCGTGATCTTTCTTTTGAAAATCCAAATACGCCAGATTCTCTGCGCAATAATAATGCACAGCCAGAAATGGAAATTAATATCGGCATGGATGCTAGAAAAATCCCTGACCCTGAAATTGAATATCTATACGAGGTTGTTTTAAATCTTCGCGCTACTGCAAAACGTGGTGAGACAAACTTATTCCTTGTTGAATTACAATATGGAGCACTTGTCTCTCTTCAAAAAGAAATCCCGGAAGATAACCACCACCCATTTCTACTCATCGAAATTCCACGCATTATTTTCCCATTTGCGCGCCAAATCATCAGCAACGTAACAACACAAGGCGGCTATCCACCTCTTATGCTAAACCCTGTAGATTTCCAAGCTCTATACATGGAAAGATTCAAAGACGAAATCAAAGCGGCGCAGGAAGAAAACGCCCAAAACTAAAGGAAACTAATATGCGGATATTCACAATTCTGAGCCTAAGCATTCTCGCCCTTTCATTAGGCGCATGCAACACAATCGAAGGCTTTGGTAAAGATGTAGAAAAAGCCGGTGAGAAAATTCAGCAAATCTAAGCTTTATTTTTTATCCATATAGAATCTTTGATTTTATCCAACAAACCCTCATGTGCAGCCAATTCTTCTGCGCTGGGTTTAAAATCTCTAGGCTCTCTATATTCACCCTTAATCTGTTTTAAAGGCTGCGCATTTTGTGCAGCCTTATCATTTTGCGAAGAAGCATCCGAAGCCAGCCCAAGGCCATGCTGACGCCCCCCTAAAAGCTCTAAATACACCTCCGCTAATAACTCAGAGTCAAGCAAAGCGCCGTGATAAGTTCGGTTCGAATTATCAATACCAAAGCGTCTACACAAAGCATCCAAATTGGCAGGACTTCCTGGAAATTTTTTACGTGCAATCGCTAATGTATCAACGACCGTACCCCAACTAAGCGCTTTATGCCCTACCTTTGCCAGCTCGGCATTCAAAAACTTCATATCAAACTCTGCGTTGTGAATGATAAGTTTGCCGCCTTTAATAAAATCCAAAAATTCCGTATATACCTCGGCAAAAACAGGCTTATCTTTTACAAACTCATCCGTAATACCATGAACAGCTGTGGCTTCTGCTGGAATATCGCGCTCAGGATTGATGTATATCTGTAACGTCTTACCGCTAGGAATATGATTAATCAGCTCAACAGCACCAATCTCGATAATACGATCACCTGTTGAAGGATCCATACCTGTCGTTTCCGTATCAAGCACTATCTCTTTCATGCTGCACGCCCTTTCAAAGATTGCGATTTTATATCTATAAGAACTTTTTTAATCTCTTTCATCATAACAGCACGCCCTAAGCCACTATGAACAACATAATCAGCACGCGCACATTTCTCACCATCAGGCATTTGCTGCGCTAAAATAGCTGAGAATTTTTCTACCTCCATACCAGGGCGCGCCATCACACGCGCTTCTTGCACAAAATCTGGAGCAGAGACATTAATCACATAATCAACACGCTTATCCGCACCTGTTTCAAATAAAAGCGGAATGTCTAAAGCGACAATTTTTAAGCCTTTTCTTTTTTGCGCATGTATAAAATCAATCTGCGCCTCTTGCACAAACGGATGCAAAATTCCCTCAAGCTTTACCTTCATGTCCTGATCATTAAAAACCAAAGCACCAAGTTTTCTACGATTAAGCGTTACAATCGTTTTCTTAAAAGGATTAAGCCCA
Organism: Micavibrio sp.; assembly: GCA_002687495.1. Classification (GTDB taxonomy): domain Bacteria; phylum Pseudomonadota; class Alphaproteobacteria; order Micavibrionales; family Micavibrionaceae; genus TMED27. Next base: position 11,474 of record NZAJ01000006.1, read on the forward strand.
TACTTACGATCATAAATCTGCGGATAAGAGAAATAAGGAAAAGCGGCAATAAAAGCACTCCACCCTGCTGAATCCGGCTTTAATAATTTATGTACCTCCCCATCAGCATCATGCACTGGCACATTCAAATATTCCAGCATTGCCGAAACACTAGATTTTCCCATACCTATTGAACCTGTAAGGCCTATAACAATCATTCTAATACTAAATTCTCTATGCTTTGATCGACATCAGGCAAAACGCCAAACCAATATTCAAAAGCAGGACGCGCCTGATGCAGCAACATGCCAATGCCCGTTACAATCAAACACCCCTTATCCTGCGCTTGTTTAAGCAAATCAGTATAAAGCGGTGCATAAACAATATCACAAACAAGCGCCTCCGGTGAAAGTGCCTGCAAATTTATATCTAAAGCAGGCTGACCGCTCATCCCCAATGAGCTACTATTCACCACAATATCAACGCCCGTTAATATTTCTGATCGCTCATCCCAAGCAGCTGTTTTCACAATGCCTAAGTCTTTAAAGTCATCAGCTAATTTCTGAGCTTTTTCTAATGTGCGGTTACATATAATAACTTCAGCCACATCTTCTTTTAATAGGCCATAGATCACTGCACGCGCTGCACCACCCGCACCAATAACTACAGCGCGCTTCCCAGAAAAATTATATTCTCTTTGCTGCATTTTTATATTTTGAATAAAACCAAAAGCATCTGTATTTGCCCCAATCATTTGCCCCTGATCAAAATAAAGCGTATTCACTGCACCAATAATATGCGCTGTTTCCTCTAAGCCATCACAAAAAGGAATAACAAACTCTTTATGCGGCACCGTAAGATTAAAACCGCTATAACCTTGATCAATCAAACGCTGCAAGCCTTGCTCTAAATGCTGCGGCTCTATATCAAGCGCTTCATATGAACCCTCAAGCCCATATTTCCTAATCCAGTAATTATGAATTAACGGCGATTTACTGTGCCCTATAGGATGACCAATTACGCCTGCCTTAATGAAATCACTCATAAACTCAAACCTTGCTCATCACGTAAATATTTTAATAATTTTAATAAGGGCATTCCTAAAATCGTAAAATAATCACCTTCAATTTTTTCAAATAAATGAATCCCTGCACTTTCGAGCTGATAAGCCCCAACACTTTTTGTAAGAGCATCTCCTGCCGCTGCACAATAACGCTCTAAAAATTCATCATCAAAATCGTGCATCGTTAAGAGCGCTTCTTGCTGCGCCTGCCAAAGCACCTCACCATTTTGCACAATAGCAACGCCAGAAATAAGCTTATGCGTTTTTCCTTTTAAAAATCTAAGCTTATCTTTCGCATCTTCTTTATCAAAAGCCTTATCGAATTTTTGCCCATTACATTCTAATATTTGATCGCTACCAATTACCAAATAATCAGGGTAAGTTTTTGCAACCTCTCTCGCTTTTTCTATCGCCAAAAGCGCGGAAAGCTTTTCTACTGCGCCACCTGTCTCTAAGTAATTTTGCTCTACAGCACGCTCATCAATATCTGCGGGACATATAGTAAATGTCACCCCCGCATTAGTAAGCATATCTGCCCGCGCATTGCTACCTGAAGCTAAAACCAAATCCATTTTAATCTTTGCTCTTTTCTTTATCGCGGCGCGTTTGCAACAAAGCCATAATCTCGGCCGATGTTTCCTCAATTGAACGCTTAGAAACATCAATCACAGGCCAACCTTTTTTGCTAAACAAACGGCGCGCTTTACGAATTTCTTCTTCGATTTTTTCATGATCTAGATATTGATTATCTTTAATATAATTAGGCGCAACCTTCTCACCGCTTTTTAATCGAGATTGTCTTAACTGCCCCAAACGATTAGGGGAAGCTGTCAAACCAACATACATTGGTTTTTTAAGTGAAAGTTTTTCATCCGGCACCTCAACACCCGGAACAAGCGGAATATTCGCAGCCTTAATACCGCGCCGCGCCAAGAAAATACTTGTTGGCGTTTTAGAAGTTCTCGAAACACCAACCAAAATAACATCAGCCTTGGATAAGCCTGTCAAAGTTTTACCGTCATCATGGCTCATCGCATAATCAACCGCTTCTACACGTTTGAAATACGCATCATCCATTGCATGCTGCAAACCAGGAACGCCGCGCGCATGCTCACCAATATATGCGGAAAGTGATCGCATAATCGGATCTAAAACTGGCACACACGGCACACCCAACTGCTCACACGCATCATTAAGGCGTGCACGCATTGCATCATCAACAAAAGTAAAAATAACCGGGCCTGGATTATCTCTGATATGAGCGATAATTTTCTCTAATTGTCGCTCAGTACGCACTAATGGCCAGAATTTTTGTATAGGTTCTACATGCTCAAACTGTGCAAGACAGGCTCTAGCAAGCCCTAACAACGTCGTTCCTGTCGCATCAGAAACCAAATGAACATGAAATCGTTTTTTGGAATTTTTATCACTCATATCGCTACAATAAACAGCAATATGAGCGCAGAAAAGATATTTTTATTAAATTAAGCTACAAGGATCTTGGCCTTCTGGTGTGAATTCACCATTAGGAAAAATTTTCTCGGCCAAACTTGCATCTCTAAATGGAATACCATGAACACGCACCGCGCTCATATCATGCATAATTTGACGGTAATGCGCCTGGTTAACCATATCGCTCATACCTGCATAATCTTCATCAAGAAGAATATTCTCGCCAAATCCACAAAGATACTGATTTTGATCCGGCAATGCTGAGAGCTCTTCAATCTTCGATGCATTCAGATTAGCTGTTCCAAAAGCATCCTTAGAGCCACGCTCTTGAAGTAAAGCATCAATATCATTGAGCGCTTCATGCTCACAAGATTTAACGCGTGAATCGCTCTTATACCACTGTTTAAAAGCCATAGCTAAAGCATAACCATTAAAAGCAGAAGCAGGATTACGCTCTAATGTAGCCGAATAGCACATCGCAATATCACCATCTTCACTGCCGATCATGTGACGCCATAGACTTCCAAAACCTTCACCGCGAAGCTCCCATGCAACCATAACAGCCAATACATCTAAATCAGCAGCGCGAGCACGTTCTAAAACCAAAATATCTTGCGGAGCATAATCTTCATCAAAGCCGCCATGACGCGCTTCTTGCCATACATCACGTAAAGCACGCACTAAAGATACAAGCAAAATATTTCTAAAATATTCACTGCGTCCCAGCGCTGATAAAAGCAAACCGCCATTATCTAAAACAATCATTTTTTCTGGGACATCAATATGGAAGTCAGGGCCATTTAAATCTTCTAATGCTAAGCTCCAGCCATCATCCATGGCTTCAAAAAGCATGCTCGATCCAGTTGGGCAAAGCGCAATCTGCCCACAAGCCCATGATAGAATTTCAAATTTATCGCCGAGAATAAGAGAATCTGTTTGCTCAAAACCATAAGCGCTATCCTCATATAAATCTTCCATACTCCAAACATCTAGGATATGTGAGAAATATTTAGAACCAGCATATTCACCAATCTTAGGCTCAGCGTGGCTAACTAATGTATCAGCTTTCATAACAATATTCTTTCTATCGTAGATTTCAGAGTTTGGCATATCAATACTCTCCTGACCAGCTCCGTAGATAAACGACATTTGATAGGCTTTCTTGATCATCGCTTCGCTTGCTTCTTGTTCGAGGTGACAAACGACGTTTTTGTTTCTGCCCTTTTTCGGCAACATCGGAATCTGATCCTGAGAACTGAAACGTGATGATGTCTGCGCTTTGTTGTTGCGTTGAGCCATTTTGAGTATCCTGTGTGTCTGTTTGAAAGTCGAAAGACGAGAAGCCTTCCGGAGAAGATGCAGAACTTGTTTGCAACTCCTGTTCCGTTTCGCGGAAAGTGCGCTCAAACTTTACAAACCATAGGAAGTTAGCGTTAGAACGATCACGCACATCGGTAAAAATGGCATCATCAATTATTGTCATGGCATGTTCTGCCAGGTAATTTTTGCCGAACGGCATAGCACCGAGTGCGGAAATAAGTGCAGGCGTTAAAGCACTATCAACTTCTTTCATATCAAAAACATAACCCTGATGATCATTGAGCATCTGATTAATCAAAAGTTTGTCCTGTGCACGGCAACGTTCTGATAGGAACCAACCTTCAAATACAGCTGCCATTGCTTGACCATTATTAAGAGTACGAAAATCTAAATACGCTTCACGCGCAAAGGCACGTCCCAAATCAGCAAAAGATGAATTTTCAATTCTCTCCCATACAGCCTTATATCCAGAAAGTTGCAGCTCCCATGCGCAGCGCACGACAGATACTGCCAAATCAGCAACCTGCGCACGATTAACCAAAACCGCGTTATCAGGGTGGAATGTTAATGGGTGAATTAATGCACCTTGGCGGTGCTGCCAGTGTCGACGCAATTCTTGAACGCATAATATAAGCTGCTCAACGAAATCAATATTTTGCTGAATTAAGATTATACCCGCTTCACGATCATAAAATGACGTTTCAATTTGATCACTAAGCTTAATATCAACATTATAGTTTTGAGCACATTCCAAATATGCTTTTGCCAAACGGCTTGAATTTAAAACCTCAATCAACGCATTAAGATCAGAAGCACTCTCTACAGATTTATCCTGTGTGATATCTGCACTACATTCGAAGAAATCACTCATTTTATCTTGTGAACTAATATCTGATTGAGAAGCAAAAGAATCAAAACGCTCTAATTCTTTTTTAAGAGTATTAAGTTCATTTTCTAAAATGCCCATATCCGCAGCATCAAAGAACATATCCTCTTCATCTTCATAATGTGAAGATTCATGATCCATATAAAATAATGGCTGTTCATCAATTATCGTGCAAAGCACTGGTTGGCTGTTATTTAATGTATAGGCAACGCGACAAGCTTGGCGTTTCTTCTTAACATCATCAATTATGTCACTATAAATATCACTCATGGTTCCGACCCAATTTAAAACTTTTCTTATGTTTGCTGAAAACGCCCCCGCGCCTCACATGTTTTATTATGGGGCCAAGTTATTAACGGAACCTTTCTAAAATGCAGAAAAATACAAGAAAAACGGGGTATTATAGAAAATAATAGCACTTATTTACGATTATCTTCACGAATGTAAATAATATGTAAATTTTAAGAATTGGAAAAAGCTTAGATTCGCTGAATTTTTAAAAATTTAAAATTTATTGCGCCAAGACATCATCAAGAACAGGAATATCTTCAACCAATAACTCTTCTTCATGCAGTGATATGTATCCGGTAGTATCTATTTTCACTAAACAGCGAAACAGCGAATCTTTAAAGACCATACACGCACGAATATTATAAGTCTTATCTTCGTCAATTTTTTCCAAAGTTAAAACATTTATAAGCTCACCAATTGCTTTACGAGCATTAGGCGGCGGATCATCACGCCAATTTATATCATCAACACTTTCAACAACCAAGAAATTGCCTTTTTTGCCGCGAACATAACTAAAGAAAAAACGCACATAATCGAAAATATTGCTCTCATCTAATGAGATAGGAATCTTCTTATTATGCTCGTATATAATTTCATTAGAAAAATTAATGATAAAAAAATCATCTGCATTTTTGAAAACAACAAAACGCTGCTTAGCAGGAAGTGAAGAAAAATCTGCGATATCTAAAATACGATAGCCTTTATAAAAACTAATATCTTGTGCAAGAATCGTAGTTTTCTCAGCATCAAAAGCGCTTCCATCGAATTTAGGGTTTAATATATCAAGCAAAGAAGAAACTTCTTTAGGTGATAATTTTGCAAAAGCGTTTTGATACATAAAATTTAGATCTCAATTATATTATAAGACTTACCATATGAAAGACTTAGCATAAAATCATATCACATCCTATAGACATGTATAACAATGTGAATGAATCAATAACAATTCTATGGATAAAAAATGTATAAACTTATCCCAAACTCATGCCATTTTTTAAAGGTGAGTCTTCCCCATGTGCAAAATCAAAAAACCTTACCATCAACTTATCTGAATGAATCATCTCGAATCCTTTATTTACTACGCTCTATAAAAAAACGCATTCAGTGGATAAAATTTTGGATAATTTTTACCCCCATGACTCACAGCCCCTACTCTTAACTAAAACCTATATAAAATAAAAAAATAAGAATAGATAAGCTTAACTCTTCACGCTAAGTTACCGCCAGTAATCAAACATGAAAGTTAAAAACCATGCTCAATCAGCATAAACCATTTTTGAAAACCCTTAGCGGAAAAAAACAAGATAAACCGCCATTCTGGTTCATGCGCCAAGCAGGACGCTACCTTCCTGAATACAGGGCATTACGCGCAGAAAAAGGCGGGTTTTTAGCAATGGCCTTCGATCCGAAAGCTGCTTGTGAGATTACCATGCAACCGATTAGACGATTTGAAATGGATGCAGCGATTATCTTCTCGGACATCCTCACCATCCCGATGGCACTAGGCCAGCATCTTGAATTTGTCGCTGGGGAGGGACCAAAGCTTGGCGAGTTGAATATCTCAAAATTGAAATATGATGATGATATTTTACAACCAGTTTACGAAGCGCTTAGCAAAACATCTGCACAGCTCAAAGCCGAAAACTATACAAACACAGCTCTGATCGGCTTTTCTGGCGCCCCATGGACGGTGGCCACCTACATGATCGAAGGCGGATCATCAAAAGATTTCATGAAAACCAAGCTTTTTGCTTACCAACAGCCAGATCTATTTGATGAATTGATTGAAATATTAACCAATTCAACCGCGCAATATCTAATCAAGCAAGTTGAAGCAGGCGCAGAAACTCTACAAATTTTTGACAGTTGGGCAGGCGCTTTAGATGCTGAAAGTTTTGAGAAATACTCAATCGAGCCTATTAAAAAAATCATAAGCCAAGTGCGCGAAAAATACCCTGATATTCCAATTATCGGTTTTCCAAAAGGCGCTGGGACTGGCTTGATAAAATTTGCAAAGCAAACAGGCATTACAGCGATAGGCCTTGATTCTCAAACGCACCCACAATGGGCAGCGCAGAATCTACAATCTCTCATGCCTGTGCAAGGTAATCTAGATCCGATGATGCTTATGGCAGGGGGTGAAAAAATGCAAAAAGCTGCAGCTCTGATCATGGAAAATTTTGCATCAAAGCCCTATATCTTCAATCTTGGGCATGGTATTCATAAAGATACACCCATAGCACATGTAGAAAAACTTGTTGAAACCTTAAGAGGGTAAGAACCAGATGAGCGAAAAAGTAGCTATTATTTTATTTAATCTTGGTGGGCCGGATTGTAAAAATTCAATTCGCCCGTTTTTATTAAATTTCTTCATGGACAAGAACATCATTGCAGCTCCTACGCCTATTCGTTGGTTTATCGCGAATATGATTGCTAATCGCCGTACAAAAAACGAAGCAGGTGAGAGTTATGGCGAGCTTGGTGATAAATCGCCGCTTTTGGATAATTCAATTAAGCAAAGTAAAGCGCTTGATAAAGTGCTCAATAAAAACGCAGGAGATAACGTAAAATATAAAAGCTTTATCTGTATGCGTTATTGGCATCCAATGGCACCACAAGTTGTTCGTGAAGTTCGCGATTGGGGCGCAGATAAGATTTTAATACTCCCGCTTTATCCTCAATTCTCAACGACCACGACCTGGTCTTCATTGGAACAATGGAATAAAGCAATGTTTGAAGCAGGAATGGAGACACCAACCTCTACAATTTGCTGTTACCCAAACAATGAGGGTTTTATTTCCGCTTCCGCGCAAAATGTTAAGCAGAAATACGAGCAAGCCCTTAATGATGGGCACGAAAATATCCGCGTTTTATTCTCCGCTCACGGCTTACCTGAAAAGATCGTAAAAGGTGGCGACCCCTATCAATGGCAGTGCGAGGAAACGGCAAGTAAAATCGCTGAGAAAATGGGCATTGAAAATTTGGATTGGCAAATTTGTTATCAATCTCGTGTGGGCCCGCTTAAATGGATTGGCCCAAGCTTGGACGAAGCGCTTGATAAAGCAGCAATGGAGAAAAAATCTGTCGTTGTGTTCCCACATGCCTTCACACAGGAGCATGTAGAAACGCTCGTTGAGCTTGATATTGAATATCGAGAAGAAGCTGAAAAAATGGGCATTGAAGGATATTACCGCGCTGAAACAGTCGCAACGCATCCTGACTTTATTGATGGCCTAGCTAAGCTGGTATTTAAACATACGCCTAAAAACGGAGTTTATGCTGAAGGCGAAGATGTATTATGCCCTTCACATTTCTCCCGCTGTTGCATGCGATGTGGTTCACCTAAACCTTAAACACAAGTTGAAATTATGGACATCCAAACTCTTCTTTTAGAAAATTATCAGTGGCTTCGCTCATTGCATATTATCTCAGTGATCGCTTGGATGGCTGGAATGCTTTATTTACCAAGGCTTTTTGTTTATCACGCAGACACAGCCATAGGCAGCGAGCAATCAGAGACATTCAAAATCATGGAAAGGCGCTTACTGCGCTATATTACAAATCCTGCAATGATATCATCATGGCTATTTGGATTACTCATGCTCTATGCAAACCCAGGCTTACTGCAAGGCCAAGGCTGGATGCATGCAAAAATCCTTCTAGTATTGCTAATGTCTGCAGTTCATGGCGTTTTGTCATCGGCAAGAACAAAATTTGAGCGTGATGAAAATACTAAATCCGCCAAATATTACCGCTTCTTAAACGAGATCCCGACTCTTTTGATGATTTTGATTGTTATATTCGCGGTTGTTGAGCCTTTTTAAATATCATTTTTCTTTAAGAATCGGCCAATTTTTTAAGGGTATATCTTAGATCGATAATAGACAAAAACAGCTCAAATCATATAACATGTTGAGAATGAAAAGCTGGCTCTATCTCTTATCTTTATTGTGTATTTGTGCTTTTGTTTCAACGCAAGCATATGCAAAACCTAACCCGCGCTATGCCTCAATTATTATTGATGCGGAAACAGGTACGGTTTTAGAAGCACAATATGCAGATAAATCACTACATCCCGCCTCGCTGACAAAAATTATGACATTGCTCATGTTATTTGAAGCTATGGATCAAGGGCGCATTGGTTTAAATGATAGAATTCGTATATCCTCTCATGCTGCCTCTATGGTCCCGAGTAAGTTAGGTCTAGCTCCGGGCTCATCCATTCGCGTAAAAGATGCAATAAAAGCTCTTGTGACGAAATCTGCAAATGATGTAGCCGTTGCAATCGCTGAGCATATAGGCGGCTCGGAAAGAGGCTTTGCGAAAATGATGAACCGTAAAGCTATCCAGATCGGTATGCGCCGCACAACATTTGTAAATGCGTCTGGCTTGCATAACCGCCGCCAAGTCAGTACCGCTCGCGACATGGCGACATTGGCACAATATGTGATCAATGCTTACCCATCCTATTATAAATATTTCTCGCTTCAATCTTTTAGTTATGACGGTAAAACATATCGTAATCACAATAAGCTTTTAAAATCATACTCAGGCATGGATGGTATGAAAACAGGCTATGTGGCTGCATCTGGTTTTAACCTCGTAGCCTCTGCCGTTCGTAACAATCGCCGCATCATTGCGGTTGTTTTTGGTGGCCGCACTTCAAGAAGCCGTAACGCGCATATGGAAGTTCTACTTGATCGCGGATTTAATAAAATTGCAAAAATCCGTGTAGCGCGTGCAATAGCGCCATTGCCAGCTAAAAAACCTATAATTTTAGAAGCCTTTGCCCAACTTAATAAAGTTGGCAGTGAAGGCAGTGCACGTATTGCCAGCATTAACCCTGTAATTATTGATAGTTTTAGAGAGCTCATTGGTGAAGGCGATTCAGACCCTACGATTTCTCAGCGTATAGAAACAGGCTTGTTGGCCATTTCAGCGCATAGCGGTCAGAAAATTTCTGCAAGTACGTATAATAAAATTATTCAATCAGCTCAAAAGCAAACAGGTAAAACAAGCGCGCCGACTTTAACCAGTCCGGTAAATAGCTGGTCCATCCAAGTTGGTGCTTATAATAGCCGGGCTACAACTGATCGCGTCATTCATAAAGCGCTTGATAATTTACCTTCAAGCTATGCTGGTGTTCAGCCAATGATCGCCCCTTTAAAAACAGATAATGGCTGGTTATTCCGTGCGCGTTTGACGGGTTTGAGTAAGCAAGAAGCTTATGCAGCCTGTAAATATCTAAAAGATTGTTTACCCGTAGCCCCAAAAAGATAGATAATAAATAGATGAGAGTTTTTACAAATCGCGAAGTGAACATAAAAAAACGCCAGAATGAAAAGGGAAATGTCCTTTTTATTATCCTCATGGCGATTGCCCTTATCGGTACGCTAACAGCGGTTATTCAAAACTCTAGTAATTCTGATAGCTCAAATATTGATGATGAAACGCTTTCTATCAAAATTTCTGAAATAAGAAGCTATACCTCTGAGCTAGAGCGCGCTGTCCTTTATATTAATCAAAATGGGATCAGTGAAGAGGATATTCGTTTTGCCCACCCTGATGCTAATTCTGAATATGGCGATTTATCCGCTGATACAGACACCACAGATCAGGTCTTTCATAAAGATGGCGGGGCTGCTCTATATAGAGCTGCACCTTCAGGCTTAAATGATGGATCCGCATGGGAATTTACAGGCTCAACAGCGGCGCCTAATGTCGGAACATCACGCGCAGACCTTATAGCCGTCCTGCCCAATGTAACGGCTGCATTTTGCTCCAAAATTAATGAAATGAATGGCCAAAGCTCAATCCCAGATGATACGAGCGACTGTGTTTATGCCGGTGCAACAGCGCGTTTTGATGATGCAACTCAATATGCGTCATCACCTAATACAATGAATGAATCGACATTCACACAAGACGTAAATATTTCCTCAGCCAAAGCCGCACCACAGGCTTGCGTAGCGTGTGCGGATGGTAATTATTACTTCTATAATGTGTTATTGGCGCGCTAGTTAATACGCAGAGCTATCCAGGCGAATGATTTTAGGCTTAGGCTTAGCGAGCTCCGCAACTTCTCTTGTAAGCGGGAGCTTATAATCAAATACAGCAATGACCTGATTATTTTCCGCATCAATAATACGCATGCTTACATCCATATCTGTGCGATTGCGCATGAAACTTCCAGAGAGAATAAAGTCCCCACTTTTTGATAAAGACTCATCGCTAGGTTTAAGATAATTAGTATCTTCTGCCGTTGCCACACGCCCTAGATTAACCCGATATCCAAGCTGTGAGAGACGTATACCTATTTGCTCAGGCACCATTTTAGAAAAAGTCGAACCCATATCAGGCTGCTGAACATCCGTTAAAGGGCGCGCTTCAATATGCGCATAACGGCTAATATAGCTTTTGGCTTGCTGTATTAAATAATCAGCTGCGGCATAGTTCTTTTCAGAAAAATTAACCTCTTCCTGAACGAATATACCATTCGCAGCTGTGTCTAAAAACATAGTCGTGCATCCGGTATTAAAAAATAACCCACCAACCAAAGCCAAGCTCAAAGAGCTTGAGCGAATTGATTTTAAAAAGGGTTTTTTAGCAGCCATGTTTACAATATTGGTCTTGATCATTTAAAGGCAAAGCAGCAGGCGCTAAGAAAAATGGCACAAAATCTAGCTCAGGAAGCATATATACCCCTTCAATACCTGGCGCTACGCGGCCATTTCGTACCATGCTCAACGTTAATCTAAATGGCTTTAATTCTTGAGAATCTAGATTTGGATAATCTGGATCACTCGTAAAGGCGCTATAGCTATAGCTCTGCATAACCTCACCTTCTTTATTCACCGGATAAGAATGTGCAGAATAGAACAAAATAGGCGATTCTTGCTCATCAGAAATCACATGCGAATATGCACGCAAACCTTCTTTTAACACATAGTCATAGCTCGCTTGGAAACTACTATGTGGAAGGTTGGTGCGTAGCTTAATAGTATCAGGAACATAAAGCTCACCATGATCGATTTTGAGGATCAAATCACGCAAAGCATAGCGCCATGCAAGTAAATGCGCTTCATTATCTTCTTCGCTATATTTATAGCCGATATCCGCCCCTTCAGGGCCCTTTAGGCCTTTATGCTTGCCATGGTGGTGCGTATATCCAGTTGGCATATAGCTAGGATTATAGCCTACACATCCACTTAGAGAAGCCAGCGTAAGAAGAGGTAAAATAAAATGACGCATATTGAAAAACCTGAATTTTGAATAATTTAAGCTTGAATAGCTTACTTACAGTTATAACACTTTACCAAGAAATGAGTATAAAATACAGACTTAAACAAACGCGAATGTAAATATGATGCAATTTTAAGACGTCCAATAGGAACGGCGGAATAAAATAATAACCGTTAACACTTCTAAACGCCCTAACAACATACCTGCTGAGAGCAGCCAAATCGCTGTTTCAGAGAGACTTGAGAAATTTCCGGCAGGCCCAACAATATCACCTAAGCCCGGGCCCACATTCGCCAAAGCTGTTGCGGCGGAGCTAATAGAAGTAATGAAATCTAAACCTGTTAAGGCGAGCAAAACGGTCAAAATCGCATTTGAAAAAACATAAAGGCTCAAAAAGCCAAGCACCGCCATACAAACGGAATAATCTAGTGGCTTACCCTGATAGCGAATTGTAAAAACACCATTCGGGTAAATAAGCGTTTTAAACTGACGGCCCAACGTTTTTGACACCACCACGAGGCGCATAACTTTAAGCCCACCAGTGGTCGATCCAGCGCAAGCGCCAAGATAAGTCATGAATAAAAACAGCGTTACTGCAAATGAACCCCATAAACTATAGTCTGAGGTTGCATAGCCTGTTGTTGTCACGACAGAAACAATATTGAAAATGGAGTAACGAAAACTTTGTTCTAAAGTGTAAGCCGAATTATCCCAAAGCCAACATGTTAAAACAAAAGTGAGCATAGCGAGCAAAAAGACAAAAGCTTTAAACTGATCATCTTTAAAAAACATAAAACGACCTTTAAAAAGCAACTGAATATATAAAACGAATGGTAAACCGCCTAAAAACATAAAAAATGTCGCCGCATATTCTAAGGCAGCACTATCAAAATGCCCAAAAGAACGATCATGCGTTGAGAAGCCGCCAGTCGGAATAGTCGTCATCGCATGATTAGCAGCATCAAACCAGCCCATCCCTAAGATCCAATATGTGACTGCGCAAATAACCGTAATGAGAATATATACAATCACAAGCGCCCATATAAGGTTCGTACTGCGGGNCATTATTTTTTCTGAGCGATCTGAGGATTCAGCTTGAAAGAGCTGCATACCACCAATACGAAGAAAAGGAAGAAAGATAATCGCAAAGGCAATCACGCCAATTCCACCTATCCATTGAACAAAAGAGCGCCAAAATAAAACGCCATGCGACATTTGATCCAGGCCATTTAAAACAGTCGATCCTGTTGTTGTGATCGCTGAAACAGACTCAAAGAAAGCTTGAGCGAAGCTGATATTGAGATCCGAGTAATAAAGTGGAAAAGCAGCAAATAAGCTCATAAAGACCCAGCTCAAAGTCGTGAGCAAGAACACCCAGCGCGACGAGAGTTTCTTCTCATAATTGACATTCGCAATTAACAAAGCTCCGCCAAAAAATATTGAAATGAGCGCGCATCTTAAAAAATCAGCTGCATTATCGTGATCATTTGCCCAATCAATAGCTGCAGGAATAAGCTCAGCTATACCAATCACGCTCAATAGCAAGCCAATTGTAAATGCGATTGTTTGGGTTGGCAGCATGGTAATAAATATCCTATCTCGATAAGAAGCTTATACGAAAAGACTTTAAGAAGCTTTGATTTTTTTAATGGAATTGGTTGTTGAATGCCCATCATATACTGGCATGACTTCAACAACGCCGCCATTTTTAATGACAGTAGGCGCTTCAGGGATTTGATCAATGGTATAGTCNCCGCCCTTAAAATAAATATCNGGCTTTAAGGCTTCAATGAGAGCGCTCGCCGTATTGTCATCACCTTCTTTTTCTGCGCCAAACATCACAACAAGATCAATAGAGCCCAGCGCTGCTAAGACATGTGCGCGTGATTGCTCGTCATGAACAGGGCGCTCTGGCCCCTTTAAAATGCGTATTGAGCTATCCTTATTAAGCCCCATAACCAAACGGTCACAGCGATCACGTGCTTGGTTTAAGTAATTCACATGCCCGTAATGCAAGATATCGAAACATCCATTGGTAAAGCCGACTTTTAAGCCACGCGCCTTCCAGCGTTTAATCTGCTCAGCGGCCTGCTCCCATCCTAAAATATCACCGCGCTGGGCACGATCTTGCTTAAAGCGCTCTTTACCACTGCTATGAACTGCCAAAGAAACATCCTCATGCGCTAATGCTTCTTTTAATTCTTCAAGGCGTATAGGGGCTGTACCGACTTTGGTGACAACAATACTGCCCGCCATATTCGCTAAAATAGCCGCATCTACTAGGTCGCTATTAGCAGCTAAGCTCGCTGCAATCGTTGCTATAACTGTATCTCCAGCCCCTGATACATCGAAGACTTCAATATCTGAGCCTTCAATATGCATGGCAGAACTACCATCATTTTTTATGACGCTCATACCTTCACCAGAACGTGTGGCAATGACAGCCTCTATTCCGCACTCGGCGATAATTTTCTGCGCGGCCTCTACAACACGTTTATCAGAGGAGAGATCTTTTATGCCAGAACCTTCACTAAGCTCTTTCTTATTAGGAGTAATAGCGCTCGCACCTTTATAAAGACTATAATCATGACCCTTCGGATCGACAATGACAGGAATGTTATGCGCTTTAGCTAGCTTCATAACCTCTTGGATAAGGTCGCGCTGAAGAAGCCCCTTCCCATAGTCTGATAGAATAATAGCGCCTGCTTTAGAAATTTTAGCTTTGAGCTTTTCAATGATCTGAACACTTAGATCAGTATTCACAGCGCTTTTATGTTCATGATCAGCTCTAAGAAGTTGCTGATGCGCTGCTAGAAAACGTGTTNTGATGGTTGTTGGTCTATTATGATCAATCACTAAACCACTATTATCAAATCCCAGATCTTGAATGAGTTTGGAAAGCGTCTGCCCATACATATCATCGCCTATAATCGAAATCATATGCGCTTGAACACCTAATCCAGCTAGATTTGAAAGAGCATTTCCAGCCCCCCCCAGCATCTCATCTTCATGGCTTATATTAAGAATAGGCACAGGGCTTTCAGGAGAGATGCGCTCAACATGTCCGTAAACAAAGCGATCCAGCATGATATCGCCAATGACGATCACTTGTGAGTTAGCATAGCGATCTAATAATTGATTGAGGCTATGAATATCGCCACTCTCGTTATTTTGCATTTTATATCCTCTGAAACGCTTAAAAATAATAAAAAAACATCATTTAAAGCAGAATTTAGAGTCTTTATGCCGTTTTGTTAGGATTTCGTCAATCTTTCTACTGTTTAATAGGGGAGTGAAAAACTCAGAACGTTCACAAATAAATAAAAACCAGATTTAAAAGCCGGCATAGATCGGTATAGAACAAGGGATTAACAATTATGCGCAAGACAAGCGGAATCTTAACAACGATAAAACATTCATTACAGCGCCAAAGACTGGGTGAGCTGCTTGTATTGCAAGGTAAAATATCACCACGCGAGCTTCGTTTAAGTTTACGCGAACAAAAAAGAACCAAAAAGCCTTTGGGACAAATCTTTTTAGAAAAAGCGGTGATCTCTCGTCGTCAGCTTGTTTTTATTCTAGGACGTCAATATTTGTTACGCGCTTGTGCGACGTGCCTTTTCATCGCCGCCTCAACAAATCTCGCTGCTAGCAAAAAGGCGCATGCCGAACGTATTTCGGATGTTCCGGCTAAATTAACGCTCTCTAGCATGGCGAGTGAATTTACCCGTGTGAGCGCTTATCCGGCTATTTATGGCACAATAGAAAAGAAATCGACCAATTTATCAGCCTTTACCAAATGGTCAGGTATGTTCGAGCGTTTTGAAAAAGATTTAACGCAACAAGCTTCAATCAAAGTCATTCAAGACTGGCAAAGCGATTTAAAACAGATTAAACGCGGCTCAATTAAAAATATGGCTGAAGATGTAAATAAGCTCGTTAATAAAACGCGCTATATCACAGATATTAAAAATTGGGGCAAATCTGACTACTGGGCAACACCGGCAGAATTCTTACAGCGTGGGGGAGATTGCGAAGATTATGCGATCGCTAAATATACGGCTTTACGGGCGCTGGGCGTACCAGAAGAACGCCTGCGCGTGGCAATTGTGCAAGATACATATAAAAACATCCCGCACGCGGTCTTGATTGTATATACAGAAAATGGCGCTTATCTCTTAGATAATCAGAATAAAAACATGATTAGCGCGAGCTTTGGTGATCGCTATAAACCGATCTTTTCAATTAATCGCCAAGCATGGTGGCTTCACAATCAGCCTGACACATCAACAGTTGTAGCCAGCGCTGTTCGATAAAACCATATTTGGGCGCTATTCAACTTCGGCTATTCGTAAAATATTGGTTGTACCGGATATTCCAAATGGCACACCGGCTGTCATAACAAAGCGATCCCCATCACTTGCTATTTTCTCGGCCTTAACGATTTCACAGGCATGCGGCACGGGCCCGCTAAACTCACCTTGTATTTCAGGGGCATGCACACCGTGCACACCATAAGCCACAGATAATCTACGCGCCACTTTTAGCTCAGGGCTAAGGCATAAAATCGGCACGCGCGGGCGTTGTCTGGCCATTCTAAGCGCCGTTGCGCCTGAACATGTATAGGTCACAATTGCCTTAGCTTCGATATCATCTGCTACATATTGCGCGGCCGCCGTTATGGCGTCTGAAGGGTTTCCGATCGTTTCAACATGCGCATCATCCATAAAGCTTCGATAAATATCATCATCTTCTGTACGTGCGCAGATTTTATCCATCATCTCAACGCTTCTGAGTGGATGCTCGCCAGAAGCTGTTTCAGCTGAAAGCATAACAGCATCCGCACCATCATATACGGCTGTCGCAACATCAGAAGCTTCGGCGCGGGTAGGGCGAGAGCTTGTAACCATACTTTCAAGCATCTGCGTGGCGACAACAATAGGCTTGCCACTCGCACGCACCTGTCTCACGACATGTTTTTGAACTGACGGTACATCCTCAGGCGGGATTTCTACGCCTAAATCGCCCCGTGCAAGCATCACGCCATCAGCAAGCGCAATAATATCGTCTAAATTCTCTAATGCGGCTGGCTTTTCGAGCTTGACCATCAGTGTTGCACGTCCGTTAATGAGCGCCTTGGCTTGCTTAACATCTTCGGCGGTTTGCACAAAGCTCTGTGCAATCCAGTCCACACCCATGCCAAGCGCAGCTTCTAAATCTATTTTATCTTTTTCAGTCAGTGCAGGAATATCAATATAAGCGCCAGGTACATTCAAACCCTTCTTATCAGAAAGAGCCCCGCCCGCTCTAATTTCTGCGACCACATAAGGGCCGTGCTCATCCTCGCCCTTTTCGCGAATACGGCACCTAACATTGCCATCATTCAAAAAGAAGAGCCCACCAATTTCTAAAGCGGCTATAACTTGTGGGTGTGGCAAGTAAACGCGGCTCTCATCACCATCTTCAGGGTTTGAGTCAAAGCGCATCATCATGCCTCTTTCAGTCATAATACTGCCATCTTTGAATTTACCGATCCTAAGCTTAGGCCCTTGCATATCGGCTAAAATCCCAATGGGACGGCCTGTTTTCTCTTCTAAAGCACGGATAATATCAACGCATTTTTGATGCATTTGGTGATCGCCATGTGAAAAATTAAGGCGAAATATATCAACACCTGCAAAGAACAAGCTCTCGATCATTTCGGCTGTATTCGATGCTGGTCCTAGTGTTGCGAGAATTTTAGTGCGGCGATTGCGAGGCTGTAAATCTGTCATGCCCTCATAATAGCATGGCTAAGCGCTTCAACAAATGGCTTTATGAATTGTAACCTTTTGATGTTTTGAGCGAATTAAATATTATGAAATTAACTATAAGAAGAAGATTAAATATGAAACACTCAAAACGTAATTTTATGGTTTGCGCTGCCATTTTCGCGCTATGCCCACTATTTATAGGCCAAGCAATAGGAGAAGATAAAATGAGCTCATCTAAAGAAGATCTCACAGAAATGCAAAAATATGTGATCTATCATAACGGCACAGAAGAGCCATTTAATAACGAATATTGGGATCATAAAGAGCCAGGAATATATGTAGATGCCGTGTCTGGCGAGGCGCTCTTTTCATCAACGGACAAATTCGATAGCGGAACAGGCTGGCCAAGCTTTACCAAGCCGCTCAAGGAAGAAAATGTCACAGAAAAAGCCGACTATAAGCTCTTTATGCCCAGAACAGAGGTGCGCTCATCAAATGCTGACTCGCATTTAGGCCATGTGTTCGCCGATGGGCCTAAAGATAAAGGCGGAATGCGCTATTGCATTAATTCTGCAGCCCTTAAATTTATTCATAAAGATGATCTGGAAAAACAGGGCTATGGGGAGTATCTCTACTTGTTTGCAGAGTAAAAACCGCGCTATTCTTGGCGCATGAGCGAAATTATTGATTCTTTAACGCGATATTGCAAATCCAATGGCGAGCGGGTAACACCGCCTCGCCGTTTTGTCTTAGAGATAATAGCGACCTCACCGAAGCCAATAACGGCCTATGATGTTCTCACTTTACTCAATAAGCATCTAGATGATCCAAAACCGCCAACAGTCTATAGAGCCTTAGAGTTTTTATCTGAGCATGGGTTTATTCATCGTATTGAAAGTTTAAATGCCTATATCGCATGTAAAGAGAACCATAAGCATGAGGGCTCGCAATTTATGATTTGTGATAAATGTGGCCAAGTAGAGGAAGCGCATCTTTGTCATGTTCCGCCTGCATTAAAAGCCCAAGCAGAGCAAAAAAGCTTTAAAATTAACTACTGGAATGTTGAAATTCACGGTTGTTGCAAAAATTGTTCTTAGAAATAAGCTAAAAGTTTTGATACGCAGCGTATGGATATATTTTTATGGTGTTTATAGCGCTCGCAACTAGCCGCTAAAAATGACAATCTAGCACTACTACAAAGTCGCAAAAAGATAATAAATGCCTATAACTTAGGCCTGTAAACATCTGTAATTAGATACGATACGTTGGTTACTTAATTAAATGTAATGATTTTATGCCCGTATTTTACAAAACATATAGAAATAAAATCCTATATATGGTTTTATAAATCAGTTAAATTTCTATTAATTAGATAAGTATTGTTAAAAACTGATAAACTTATAATTGATTTATTGAGCAATAATCAGTTTTTTATGAATAATGAAAACTAACAATAGTTTCTACCTCTCAATAAAAGAAAATGAGCCATCAAGAAATTTTTAAAAGAGCAGAATAAATTAAAATTTTTCTATAGATGATAATGAACAATATTTGATACCTATCAATTAATAGGGCTCTTTTAAGGCATACTGCATTTTTTCTCTATTTTGCTAAAAAACTTGCTACCGCTCAATATAGGATGATTTTCCTCAAGTAATTTTACAGAAAAGCGTAAAGGATCGTCTGCAGTTTTATATTTCTGGGAAACATGTTTTAAAATTACGTTCGCATAGCCAAATGTCTCTTTTAATTTATTTTGACGCTCCACGTCCGAAAGCATCAAAAAACTAATTGTCCCTTCTCGCCCTCCATGAAAAGCACGATCAATTTTATCAAGAGCCTGCATTGTTGGCTGACCTTGAGGAAAATCTTTCAAACAATTAAATTCAACGCGATTCTGATTAAAATTCACCGTAAACTCATCATTATCGGCACTATACGCATTAAAACTCATCGCAATTGATAAGCCGAGCGCTGATGCTAAGCCTGCTTTTCTATCCATACTAACCCTCATATATTTTTCACTGGTGTTATAATATAACTTTTAGCTTGTCAATCACAAAGCAGCTCTATATAAAGCGTTATACTATAACATTAAAAATATGGGCATCATGGAAGATAATCATTCATTCTCGCTGACAACGATCTTTGCCTTCGTGGCTGTAGAAGCGGTTATTTTTGGGACTTTAGGCTTTGATGCTGTGCCCGCCCTTTCTCTGTAAAGACTGATCATTATAAAATGGAAGCACCAAACAGCTCACATATCATGACTTTAATAGCGCTAGACGTGACCTTCGCTATGGCCACAGGCATGACGGGCATACACGGTCTCATCGTTGATTGGGGCGCAGATATAGGGGATGTGCTCAATATTGACCCATGGTTTGACGCCCATGCTGGCCATGATCATGGCCCTATAGCGACATCAACAGGAACAACCGATCTTTCATCACAATTCGATATAGCGCATGAAGGGCACGACTATATTGAAATTAATCACGATCATGTAATTCAAACTATTGATAAAGCTACAGAAATACCTGAAGGGTGCCATTATGATATCGGCAGTGATGAGCTACATTGCAGTAAGCACAAAGACACAATAAGCTTTGAATAAAGCAAAAAACTTATCCCCCATATATAAAGGTAAAATTTGCAGATTATCTCGCTAAAATAACGGCAAGCCTTATAATCATACTTAACAAAGTCACCGAATTTTCTGCTTTCGGTGGCTTTTTTTATGTCCTTAATCATGCTGTGCATAAGGATATTATACAGAGATCATCTTTACCGCTTATCCATAACCCCTTGACTCACCGTTAAAATCTCCATTTAATACTCGTTTCGCAACTGCAACAAATGAAAACTGTGGGAGATTTCAATGAACCAGCTTTGTAAAAAAGCTTTTTTACCGCTTTTGGTATTTCTGACGAGCGTAACAGCTGCAAATGCACAAGATGCAGCACCAGCTTTTGATTCAGGTGATACAGCATGGATGCTTGTATCAGCTTTACTAGTATTAATGATGACAGTGCCTGGCTTGGCGCTTTTCTATGGTGGTCTTGTTAAAAAAGACAATGTTTTGGCAACCTTGATGCAATCCGTAGCTGTTGCAGCGATCGTCAGTGTAATATGGCCCATCATCGGCTATTCAATCGCTTTTACTGAAAATAACATGTTTTTCGGTGGTTTAGATCAGTTTATGCTGAAAAATCTAACCCCAGATTCAGCAAGCGGCACAATTCCTGAAACTGTTTTCATCGTTTTTCAGATGACATTTGCCATCATTACAGTGGCGCTTTTGGTTGGTGCGGTTGCTGACCGTATTAAATTCACAACATTGCTCGTTTTCACACCGCTTTGGATCATCCTCGTTTACGCACCGGTTACACACTGGGTATGGGGTGAAGGCGGCTTTATTGGCGGCATCGGTCTAGAAGGCTATGAAGGCGTTCTAGGCATGGGCGAAGCCTTAGACTTTGCTGGCGGTACTGTTGTTCATATTAACTCTGGTGTTGCTGGCCTTGTGGCAGCCTTAATCATGGGACGCTCGCTTAACCCAAGTGAAGGGCCATCAGACAGCTCTAACCTTGTCATGTCCGTCATCGGCGCAGGTTTGCTCTGGGTTGGTTGGTTCGGCTTTAATGCTGGCTCTGCGCTTTCTGCTGGCGGCGGTGCAGGTTATGCAATGCTCGTAACCAACACAGCGGCAGGTATTGCGGCAGTGACTTGGATCATCGTTGAGATGCTTCATAAAGGCGGTAAAGCTAGCGTCCATGGCGCAGTATCAGGCGTTGTAGCTGGTTTGGTCGCGATCACACCGGCTGCTGGCTTCGTTGATTTTACCGGCGCACTTATTATAGGTCTGGCAAGTGGTGCAATTTGTTACTTCGCTGTCGCTTATATTAAAGCATTGTTCAAATATGATGATGCCTTGGATGTGTTCGGCTTGCACGGTATTGGTGGTATTGTAGGCGCGGTTCTCACAGGCGTCTTTGCAAATCCAGATATTGGCGGCGCAGCAGGCACACTTTATGGCAGCTCAACACAGCTCTGGGCGCAAATCATCTCTATCATTGTTGTGGCAGGTTACTCCGCGATCGTAACAGGTATATTGCTTGTTATCCTGCGCTATACAATGGGCTTGCGCGTTCAACCACGTCATGAATATGAAGGCCTCGACATGGCACTTCACGGACAAAAGCTTGAGAAATAAGGCTTTAAGCTCATAAGAGAATTCGAAAGCGGCCTCATACGAGGCCGTTTTTTTTATCTATCCTAGTTCATAGAAGGCGTAAACAGCTCTTTAGCCTCAGCACAAGATAAGTAGAAACGTGCAGAAATAATATTTTAGCGTTAGCTCCTAGATACACAAACTATATGAAGGGCATAAATATGCCAATTTCTAAATAAGCTCTACTACTGAGGGAATAAAAATGAGAACATATACAGATAAGAATAAAATATTTTCGGCTAAAAAACAGAGTATATGATTAATAAGAATGGTTTTTCACTAATAGAGCTTTGTATTGTTCTAATTATTATCGGCCTGCTATTAGGCCCATTACTCGCTTTTATAAATTTATATTTTAAAGAGAGAGCACGGCGTATTACGCACGAAAATCTAGCAACTATGAGTGTTGCATTAGGTGAATATTATAATGAATATGGCCATTTTCCTTGTCCAGCAAGCTTGAGTGCTAAAAGTGTATATCCAGAGTTTGGCCAATCAACCGAATGTTCTAATCACAGTGGTGAAAGCTCAACGACAAGCTCATCATCCAATTACAAAACGGCTTCAGCTTGTCCCAATGGAGTATGTACAGCTTATGGCCGTAATGGGGACGCAATTAAAATCGGGGCAATACCACATAAGGTTCTTGGCCTGCCGTTTCAATCAGCGCTAGACGGATATAGTAACCGCATATCTTATGCTGTGACTGAGCGATATGCCACTCCCCAAGTCTTGAAACATTTAGGGGCTATTAGTATAGAAAATGCTAATGCCGAAACCCTCGTAAATCCAAAAGGGAGCGCCCAATTTATTTTAGTTAGCCATGGTCGGGATGGTAAGGGTAGCTACTCGGCAGACGGAGTATTAAACAATATTGAATGCAGTGAAGATAATGGCGCTGATTACGAAAATTGTGATCTAGACGATATATTCTTGGATGGAGATTATGCCGAGGTAGATGGTAAACATCATTATGACGATATCGTCTTATATAAGATGTATGGTAATCACCTTTTATGGCAAACATCACCAATGGATGAGAATAACATATATAATGCAACATTGGGCAATGTTGGAATTGGCACTGAAACGCCGGAATATAAGTTGGATGTAAATGGAAATCTTCGAGTGTTGGGTAATGTTAACACCACTAATATATGCAATGAAGAAGGTGAAGATTGCTTTGAACCTTCAATTATTGGTGGGAATGGAATTATCTGTACTGAGAATAACCAAACTATGATTGGGATTAAAAATTCAGAGCCAATTTGTGAAGATGTCACAATTAAAGAGATGCCAAACACAGTATGCGAAGAGGGTACCTATGTGGTTGGCTTTACATTATTAGGCGGAATCATTTGTGAGTTACCTGAATGGGACGTAAAAGACGGAAACAACTTAAAGGCAACGGTCAACTAGGTTATAGTTTGATCGAATTAGTCGTTGTGCTAGTTATTATTGGCGGCGTAACAGCGCTAATACTAAACTCTGTTCGTTTATATATCGAGCAAGTTAGTCATGACAAAACGATACAGCACATGCAGATAGTTTCTGAAACTATTCAAGAATTTATCGCTAATAATGGCCGCTATCCCTGCCCAGCCCCATTAAATTTAAATATAAATGACAGTCGATATGGCTATGAAGTCGAATGTGATGCGAACTCAATTTATACGCAAGAGGAAGGTATTTATGATGTTTGGGGCAACGTTGAAATAAGAGAGTTTATTGAGCCAGAGATAAAAAAAGAGGAAGAACAAGACGAGGAATTACCAAAAGAAGAAGCCGAGCCCTTAGAAGAACAAATAACATATGAAAAAGCGAAAGTCCGCATAGGCGGAATTCCTGTGAAGAGCCTAGGCTTAGATTTGAAATATGCTAATGACGGTTTTGGTAGCCGTCTTACATACGCAGTAACTGAAAACATGGCATTAAGTGTTCCTAGCCAAAATATTGGCGGAGCAATAAAGATCATTAATGAAAAAAACGATAATAATTTAGAGGGACGAGGGAATGCGTCTATGGTCATTGTAAGCCACGGAAAAAATAAAGCAGGTGCTTATGATAAAAATGGAGAAAAAAGCAAAACCTTGTGCTTTCAAAAACGTTTAAAACGATTAGATTCCGAAAACTGTGATTTTGATAATGCTATTTTTAGAAATGCCCAACGTACAGAGCATTATGATGATTATATTTTCTTCTCATATAATTATGCAGAGACAAAGTGGCAATCTCTTTATAATGAACAAGGAGATATGTTTAGTAAAAATACGAGTTTAACAACTGTGAGTATAGGCTCCATTAATATCGCTGAAGATTTAAAGATTTTGCAAAAAGAGCAAGAAGATAGAGAAAATAATAATGAAGAGAAGGTAATAATAATAAACGGTGAAGAGTATGTATTAAAACCAAATATACAATATAGAATCTCTGCTGAGGATGGGGAAGTTGAAGTCATAGAGCTTGGCCCCATTGCTCCTGAGGACATAACTGATCCTATGTTGCCAAAATTAGAGATTGATGGCGATTTAAAGGCTAAGCTTAATACAAACACGATTAAGATTTGTAATAAAAATTTATTTGATTGCTTTGAACCAGAAATTTTAGCCGGAACAGGTATGCGTTGCCTCGAGCCTAACCATTATCCTGTAGGGCTTGGTGAAAACAAGATGAAGTGCGAAAATGAGGTAAAATGTGCGTCTGGATATTATATGATAGGCATTAACGAAGAAACAGGCTGGCCACTTTGTAGGCCATTTCTAACCCAATGCCTTGAAAAAAATATAGAAATATGCGGCAAAACTTTTACTTTGCCAGCCGTTGATGAGCCATATACCTACACAGTAAGTTCACCATTTAACCGCTCTCAGGCATATAAATGCAAAGCAAATGAATGGAAGGTAGAACAAATATTGGGTTCGTGTGAATGTATAGAACAAACGAGAGAATATACAGATAGTTGCCCTGCAGGATTTTCGGGAAAAAGATATGGAAAAAGTAAGTTATTTTGCAATTCACCGACCAGCGGAGAATGGCTGGACTTGGGTTTCTACGAAGAAAATTGTGAGTGCAAAAATATGACGCAACAAGCCGAGTCGCAATGTAGTCCTGGCTATGTTGGTAAATTAATTAGAGAAAGAACGCACCAATGTCCAGAAGCTACATGGTCAGATTGGGTTGTCATAGAAGATCTATGCAGTAGAAGCTATGATAAAAAACCCTAGACCTCTATATTGGCGCGAACCTTAAAGCCTTTATCTTTCAAGGTTTTGATAATATCTTTCACATGATATTTATCGCGGGCTTCAATCACCACTTCAAGCTCTGCTTTCTTAAGTGAAACACTTTGCATCATGCGCTGGTGGATCACTTCAACAACATTAGCCCCGCTCTCACCGATGAGGCGCGCAATGTCAGAAAGCTGCCCTGGCGTATCATCAATCTCAAACACAAGGCGTGTGATGCGGCCATCGCGTACTAAACCGCGCAATATCAGTGTAGAGAGCAAACGCGAGTCAATATTTCCGCCGCAAACAATCAAGCAAACTTTTTTGCCTTTAAACTTTTTCAAATTCTTCTTAAGCACGGCCAGCCCAGCCCCAGGCGCGCCTTCCACAACCAGCTTTTCAGCTGATAAAAGATCAAATACAGCGCCCTCAATCTCGGCTTCACTGGCGCTATCAATCCAATCCACATATTTATCGATAATCTTCATATTGGCTTTGGATGGCGCTTTCACGGCAATCCCTTCCGCCAGCGTAGCGCCGCCAGTAGGGCCAGCTCTATGTTCTTGCGCAGCCTTAACCGCATCATACATTTCCGCCTGCGCGCCGATCACCTCAATCTCGGGCTTAACGCCTTTAACCGCCATGGCAACGCCAGCAATAAGCCCGCCGCCGCCAATCGGAACAATGACGGCATCAATATCCGGCTTTTGCTCCATAAGCTCCAAGCCTAATGTGCCTTGCCCAGCCGCCACAAACTCATCATCAAATGGATGGATAAAGGTAAAGCCCTTTTCCTTAGCCATATCCATTGTAAATTGCACGCTCTCATCAAAATTAGAGCCATGCAAGACAACCTTGGCACCAAAATCCTCTGTACGCTGGATCTTATTAAAAGGCGTACCATTAGGCATGACAATCGTTGACGGGACACCAAGACGCGTCGCATGATAGGCAACACCCTGCGCGTGATTACCCGCACTACAAGCGATAACGCCCGCTTTGCGTTGCTCATCTGTTAAGCTCAGCAATTTATTTAACGCGCCACGCGCTTTAAAAGCATTCGTATGCTGTAAATTCTCAAGCTTTAAATAAAGATCAATTCCTAAATGCAGTGATAAGCGCGTCGCCTTTACAACTGGCGTGCGGATCGTAGAGTCCTTAATCGCATCATAGGCCTGTTCAATTTTTTTGAATGTCAGTGCCATTTGAAAACTCCTTTGCTAGCATTTAAGTGCCTATTAAAACGAGCCACATTATCGCTTTGCATATGATTTATCCACCCCTTTTCGCGCTTAAATTATAATTTTCTAGCAGCGATTCTCGATATTTGCTATGATTCGCTTAAGGCATCCGCCCCATTCAGGTAACAAAGGACTCCTCTTTGAATTCAAACTTACCTTCTATACATCCCGCGAAATTAGGCTCTTTTGCCAAGGGATGTGTTGAACTTTATTTCATAAAAATCATTAAAAATTTAATCTGCGTTTCACCCCCATCCCCTATAGGAAGGAGACACTCACATGTCGAAAAAATCCCGCAAAAAAAATACTAACTATCGTGAAAACAACGTCGTACACCGCACATTTGAAAGCCAAGATTGGCACCCATTGGACGACGATATAAACGGAAGACGGGATCAAAAATATGTGAAAAATATAAAACCACGCTCAGAAGGCCAAGCAGAGCTTATGAAAGCGATTGATGAATACTCGCTCACTATGGCAATTGGCCCAGCTGGTACAGGTAAGACTTATCTTGCTATATCAAAAGCCGCTGAAGCACTAGAAAAAGGCGAGATCGAGCGCATTATCCTCTCAAGACCTGCAATGGAAGCTGGGGAATCTCTGGGCTATCTTCCAGGCGATTTGCAAGAGAAAATGGCGCCTTATTTAAGGCCGCTTTATGACTCACTCGGTGATCGTATGGGTGGTAAAAAAGTCCGCCAATATATAGAAGACGGCACAATTGAGATCGCTCCTATTGGCTTTATGCGAGGACGTACACTTAATAATGCCTTCGTTGTGATCGATGAGGCGCAAAACTGTACCTATGGACAGTTAAAGATGATCCTTTCACGTTTAGGCTGGCATTCAACAATGGTGGTTACAGGGGATCCAGAGCAGTCAGATTTGCTTGAAGGTCTCTCAGGCTTAGCAGAAATATCTCGCCGTTTAGATGCGCTACCAAATGTCGCCGTATGCCGCTTAAACGAGACAGATATCGTCCGTCATCCTTTGGTTGCAGATATGCTTGGCGTATTATAAAGCGCAGAAAACCAATTAAAATCATACAGTTATATGAAGAGGCGAGTTTTTCTCGCCTTTTTTTACGAAAAATTAAGACTCTGTAGGCATGATGAGGTGAACCAAAAGAAAGTTTACAAATATGCAGACACAACTGGCAGAGCAAACACCGCACTCACAAATAGATGCACAACATTCTATTCATCTTGTGACGACGGAAATGAACGGCCCTGGCGGACCTGCATATAACTATATTTTATTCCGCGATCATAATGGTGAAGACAAAGTCATGATGAATGGCTTGGCCTTGGAGCGCCAAAAATCAAAAATTCGTGCGCTGCGAGGCGTTATGGCACCGCCAAATCCAGACTCTCTACCGCAAGATTTCTTTAATGAAATCGTTCAGATTGAGCTGTTTCGTGGATCGGTAGAGCATTATTTACAAAAAATGGCTATGGCTGTTGAGGCTCTAGAATTTATCAATGCACAAAATTTAAATTACCGCCCTGAAGATATTTATGGCGATAGCCCCAACTCTGTTACCCACACCTTGGTTAAGGCGATGGGCTTGGAATTTCCCGAAGAAGCCACGCATTTCTGGGCGCCGGGACATGACAATATAATTTTACCAAAAGGCTGGAGGTCAAAATATGAGCATTAATACATCCCCAGGCATAGAAGAGTGGGGCGCCAAAATTACGCAAGGTGTTACAGATTTTAATATCGAAGCCGTTACGCGAGAAGCAGCCAATTCTCCAGAAAATGTTTTAGAGCGCTTCATCGCTCAAGATGCAGCGAATGATCAGAGCTATTCGAGCGCGTTCAATGAGCCAGTTAAACAAGGCTTAGAGCAATATAAAATTGCTGCGGCCAATGGTGATAGCTTTGCTGTAACGCCGGCAGATAAATTGCCAAAAGAAGAGTTAACAGCCGCACCAATTGCAGCAGAAAAGCCAGAAATACCACAAGTATAATTTTAAAGTTTCATAAGACGACAAACGCAAAACTAAGCCGCTTATCTTGAAAAAGATAGGCGGTTTTTTTAAGCAGTTAACGCTCAAAACCAATCCCTAAATTAGAAAATTGTCATAAAGGGCTTGCAATATTGTAATGATCTTGTTAAAAAGACGCATATTTTATAGCAAAATAACAAAAATAAATTAATTGAGTGAATAATGAGTTTAGGCGACCCACAAAAAACACAAAACCCCCCTCTTTCCGATCAGGCTAATGAAACTTTTGAGAAAGTTACAAAATATGAAGCCATGGAAAAGACATTTATTGCTTTAAATAAGAATGTAAAATCATTCATTTTAAGAAATAAAGACAACAATTTAAGAAAAGAAGCTGCACAATTTGTAGTTTCGTATTTAATGTTGTCTTTGCAAAAGCATGATGATCAAGAAATAGCGGATATATTAAGCACAGAAGGTGCTGTGGAAGAGCTAGTTAATTATGATCAAGTAGCAAATGTTGCTAGATTAATGGGAGCTGTTGAAGACAAGGCGAAAAGCCAAATTCTCAAAACACCGGGAGTAATAAGGGTAATCACTTCATCGAAAGCGCAAGAAACGCCGACAATTCAGGCCCAATTTTCCCACATAACAGCAATTTTAATTAATGAAATGCATTCACTTCTTCATGAAGAAAAGGCCTTAGAAGAACCAGCTATCAAAGGCGAAGAGGTTACTGCTGATTTTCAGCCTCCAGAAATCAAGTAAACTAGCTCTACTTCAAAACGCCTGTATCAATTAAAACGCCGCGGAACATCTTGATGAAATGAGGATCTAAATGGCTGCCAGCCATTTCCTCTGTCATGATGCTCATCGCCTTAGAGGCCTCCATAGGCTCTTTATAAACACGGCGATCAGTTAATGCGCTAAACACATCGACAATCGCCGCCATACGCGCAAGCTCGTTAAGCTCAGAGCCTTTCAAACCATGCGGATAGCCCGTCCCATCAAGTTTTTCATGATGCTGCTCAGCGATGATAAAAACGCCTTTAGGGATATTTTCACAATGATTAAGATAATCAATCGTTTCCGGAACATGGGATTTCATGATTTCAAATTCTTCATCCGTTAAACGCCCTGGCTTATTAAGGATGTTATGCGGAATCATCATCTTGCCGACATCATGCAGTAATCCGCCGCTAGACAGCAAAAGCTGTTCATTATTATTAAAGCCAGCCGCATGACCCAGCAGAGTCAAAAGCGTCGCAACGCGCATAGAATGGGCATAAGTATAGTCATCATGATTACGTACACCATCTAAAATGCTCAAAAAATCACCGCTTTCAATGGCGCTGACCAAAGGCTGACAATTATCCTTAACCGCACTAAATTGAACGGTATCTCCGCTCATTAAGACATCAGAGATTTCGCGGAAAACGCTGACACTGTTCTTAAGGGCATCGCGTTGAGGGCTTGCTAAGGCCTCCCACTCATTTTCAACATTGGCATTGAGCTTATTGGAAATAGACTGAATAAGAGAGCTGCGTGAGTAGGGGCGTGCTAAAACGCCATCTGCGCCAGCCTCTCTGGCCGTATCCGCGCGCGGATCAGTTTCAGAGGCAGATAAAAAAATCACAGGGATGTTTTTAAGCGTTTCATGATGCTTAAGCTCTTTAATCACACTAGCGGCATCGCCCGGCAAAACATCTGAATTAACCACAATAAGCGCTGGGAGCTCCTCGGCAAGGCTTTGCAGCGCGTCTTTAGCATCGGCAAAACTGCAAGTATCATAAAATGACATGAGCGCTTGCGTGACTTTACGGCGATGTGAAATATCAGCATCAATCACTGCGATAAGCCGCTTATTTTTAGAAATGCTCATGTGAGTATCGGACCGATCTGCTCGTTATTAATTCACCCTAACTTAAGGCTAACACTATATCCTAAATTTTTTATGAAGTCAGGTCAGATCATTTCACAAAGCTGAATATTTTCTATTTTTTGCAAAAAGCGATAAATAATTGCATAATACAACTTTAGGCATCAAAAGGGTGTATATGAGTAGAGTTTTACGTTTAAAACGCAACGAAAAAGGCAGAGATTATGTCGTCGGCGATATTCACGGCATGTTTTCACATGTCGATCAAGCGCTGGAATATGCAAATTTTGATCCTGAAAAAGACCGCCTTATTGTCGTGGGAGATCTGATAAATCGCGGTTCAGAAACCGGGCAAGTTCTCGACTTCCTAGATAGGCCGTATGTTTATAGCGTACAGGGCAATAATGAGGATATGGCGCGTGATATCCTTGGAGCAAAAAATGTCTATACCAGCTATGAAAGTGACGAGCAGCGCGCAGAGATCCTCGGAGCAAAAGATAAGCACTGGCTTAGAGCGCTGAGCCCAGAAAAGAAGCAAAAAATACTGGAAAGGCTCGATGAATTGCCAATTGCGATCGAGGTCGAAACGGAACAAGGTTTGGCTGGTATTGTACATGCAAATGTCCCGCATGGCCTAAGCTGGCCTGAAATGATTGAGAAAATAAATGCTGACGATAAGAAAACAATCGGTACCGTACTTTGGGATCGTAGCCGCGCTAAAGGCGACGATAACAGCATTGTCGAGGGGGTCGACCAAGTCTTTCTTGGCCATACAATCGCGGATAATGTCCGCCAAGCGGGAAATTGTTTTTTTATAGATACAGGCGCTTTCTATAATGATGAGCAAGGCGCTGTTTATTATTCGGAAAAATACCCAAAAGATTGGCATTTAACCCTCGCAGAAATTGGCTTGAAAAAGGAGTTTTATCTCGCCGCTAGACCGCAAAATACAGGCCCAGTGCATGTCATTACTAATATCGGCTCACTTGATATGGTTAAAATCTTACAAAATGATCGCGCAGCAACGACGTGCCATATCCATCAACATACGCCAATCCAGAATTAAGCAAAGCCATAAATGTGCCAATAATAACGATCAGACTCTTCCCAGCACGCGCAGCCTGTAATACTATAGGCTGTTTTTAACTGATTAAATGCCAAAATCTAAAAGGGTAAACGCCAATGGTACGACCGGTCGAATTAAGAAATAAAACCATTGAAGGCCTTCGCGGCCGCGCAGCCTCTCTCGTAGAGCACCGCTATGTAACGCGCTTTATCTCTTGGCTGATCGTAATAAACGCCATCACTTTAGGCTTTGAAACCTCAAATGGTTTTGGCGATAAATATCACGTCTATCTTCACCTTTTCGATCAAATCGTAGTCGGTATTTTCGTCGTTGAACTTCTATTAAAGCTCTATGCTTACGGCTTGCGCTTTTTCAAAGTCGGCTGGAATATCTTTGATTTTATCATCGTTGCAATCTCGCTATCTCCAAATTCCGGCGGTCTCGCAATCCTTAGATCCCTTAGAATCCTAAGGCTTTTACGCCTGATAACACTTGTTCCGCAAATGCGCAAAGTCATTGGCGGATTATTCCACGCTATCCCTGGAATGGCCTCAATCACAGGCGTTTTACTTGTAATCGTCTATGTCTTTGCAGTGCTCGGCAGCCAATTCTTCGCACAAAATGACAATGAACTCATGCAGGCTTATTTCGGTGATGTTGGCAATTCTATGTTCACAATGTTTCAGCTCATCACCCTAGATGATTGGAGCGATATCGCTAAGGAAACAATCAAGCTCTATCCTTATGCATGGATGTTTTTCATACCCTTCATCATTATCACCAGCTTCGCAGTGCTCAACCTGTTCATAGGTATTATCGTTGATGCGCTAAATATCGTGAAAGAAGAAGACATTAAAGATGAAGAGCAAAATGTCATCGGTGAAATCGCCAAGCTCAATGCTAAAATTGATGCGTTAACCGATGAAATCCGTACGCTTAAAGCGTAAAAGCCGTACTTATCACTGTACGTATTTTGCTCTAAGGTGTTGTTTTGTAATCAAAAATAGAACTCGTCACATTGCTCGTCATTTTTAGCGGGGTGGGGTGGGGGTGTTTTCTAACCCTTATTCATAGGCCTTAAAGCTATAGGAATAATATCACAAAAACATATAACTGAACACTATTTTCAATTATGCTATGCTTAAGATGCAAAGCAATCCGCCAAGCGAGGGACTTAAAAGATGCTCAAAACGCCGCTCTATGAATACGAAAAAAGCTTAAAGCAGCGCGCTATTATCTTTTTCAATATGTGCGCTATGAGCCTGCTCTATCTAGCGGGGATTGTCGGCTATGACATATATAAACCGGGCGCAATGCCCGAAGACCTTGTATTTTGGTCAAAAATCATCTTCTCCATAGCCGCCATTATTACGCTCATTATTGGCATTAAGGCGCGTAAAAGCGATAAAATCTATCGCGCAATTGTCACAACAGACCGCCTGATAATTGAATATCCGGACGTAGAGCAGTGGAGCTTTGATCTCCCGCTAAAAGACATTAAACGCTTTGAAAAGCGTCAGGCGCTGGGCGGCGGTGGCCCGGGCATAATTCACGATGGTATTTTAATGAAAGATGGAACATATCATGAGATATCAGTGAATTACGGCGTAAGCATAGGCAAGATGCTGAAGGCCGTTCAGCGCATTCACCCAGATATAGAGCAGCGCAAAACGATCAATAAATCCGCGCCAGGCATTAAAGATTACGATGATTAATCAGGCAACTTCACAGCTGCATCGCGCCAGCGCCGCATATTGCCTTCTACATAGACCGCGCCATTATCAATGAGGATATAGAGACGCTCGGCAATCTCCGCGCCCGTATCGACATGCGGCGTATAACCAGCCTCTGGCAGCGCGTCAAACACCTTAGAGATCAGCACATTAATCTTTGTAAATTCTTCATCCAGACATTCAAGGATCATCGCATCAAATAGCACATCCTGATCTGCTTGGCTCATTATTTCGTCATTGCTCATGCGCCGCACTATGGCATTGAATTATAAAACTGGCAATGGGATTTATGAGGATCGCTCTCATAGTGATTTTTATGGCAAGATGCTGCAAATAGAGGATGGGGTAAAGACAGTGATTTTTGGTCATGCAAAAAATTGTACCGCGCACAGCCCATCCTTTAAAGCATCCCCGCGTAGGCGGGGATCTAGTTAACAGCTTTGTCTTGCGCCTCGCTCCAGCGCTCCATTTGGCGCATCATCCAAAACATCGCTTCTTGCTGGCTCTGATCTTTGGTGTCTTCGATCGTGCTTATATGCGCGATGTTATAATGCGCATTCACCTGCGCCATCCACTCTTCAAATGTCTCGGCACTAAATTCAGTATCACATAAATCGCAGGTTAATGTTTTCATGCGCCGCACTATGGCAGTATTGAGGAGAGGTGGCAAGGCGGTTTTCCCAAGCCCTTCCTCTCCCGTCACCCCCGCGTAAGCACGAATCTATTTACCTAGAAACCAAGAAATTTTAAAATGATATAGACTGCTAGTGATATGAATTGAAATATACCAGCAATTAAAATTGCGAGAATTATCATGTTACCCCAATTAGGAAAAATTTTTACTGGAGCCATATTAACTTCCTTACATTTTCCTTCTTCGGCGCGAACATTAACAATGTCTGGTACATGATTATTTGAATGTATTGCTTCAATACTAAAAAATTCTTTCTGCCGGATAAAAGGTATTCTAATAACGAACCTGCCATCTGGTGCATTTTCTACGTTGTGTTGTATAACAGGCCAAACCTCGTAATGTTCTGGTTTGTAATTAAAATAAAACTCTACATTTTTAGCTGGCCCCCTACCTTCATTTCTAACAAAGAAGCTTTTGGTGTTTACAGGGAGGTTAGGTATTGCCTGGGCACGTTCAGAAGCTGGATTTTGCGGAATTAAAAAGTTAAATCCGTGACTTGTGCCCCAAATTATACGGGCTTTGGGAACGATTGCTCTTCTAAAAATCTCTAATAAAATTGTTAGAAAGAATGCAATAAATTGGGGGTGCAAAAGAATTTTTTGCGCTTCTTCAGAATTCAAAAAATCGTTTAACCAATCAAAACTCATAACAACACTGATGCCTCTCAACCTATTACCCGCTTTATGCGGGTAATCCATACAATATCTTATACGATTCTGGATTACACGGACAAGACTTGTAATGACGGCGGGGTCTGCAGATCCCCGCGCATGCGGGGATGCCAAAAAGTCTAAGCGGC
>NZAJ01000007.1 GCA_002687495.1 Micavibrio sp.
CTACCCCCTTTCACTAATCAGGGCTCACGCATTGATGTCAGCGTCTCAGCCCTTGGCGATTCAAGCTCACTGCAAGGTGGTACACTTCTTGTTACCCCCCTACGTGCAGCGGATAGCGAAGTCTATGCGGTTGCCCAAGGTGAGGTCAGCATTTCGGGCTTTTCCGCACAAGGCGAAGGTGCGACTGTTACGCAGAATATTCCGACATCTGGGCGTATTGCAGAAGGCGGGATTGTTGAGCGCGAAATTGACTTTCAATTGGCGGACCTTAAGCAGGTGCGTTTGGCGCTAAAAAACCCAGACTTCACAACATCACGCCGCATTGCCCAAGCTATTAACGGCTATACAGCTGCCGAGCTTGCTATTGCTGAAAACTCAGCGAGCGTTACTTTAAAGCGCCCTGATAATTATGATGGGACAATCATTGATCTTATCACGGATATTGAGCAACTCCCTGTTCAACCAGATCAGCCTGCGCGCATTGTGATCTCAGAGAGAAGCGGTGTGATTGTGATTGGCTCACAGGTTCGTATCAGCGATGTCGCGATTGCGCAAAGTAACCTCACTGTCAAAGTGACTGAAACGCCACAAGTGTCTCAAGCCAATCCTTTTGCCGAGCAAGGTGCGACAGTTGTTGTTCCTCGCACACAGGCCGAAGTGAATCAAGGCGATAATGTTAAGCTTGCCGCTCTTCAGACTGGTGTGACCTTGCAAGACCTTGTGACAGGCTTGAACAAGTTAGGTATGCAGCCTCGCGATATCATCACTATCATCCAAGCCATCAAAGCCGCAGGTGCTTTGCAAGCAGAAATTGAGGTGATGTAATGGATAGTACGCTTACTTCAGATACAACATTAAGCTTGCTGCAAACATCGCAAGGTGATGGCTCAAATAGCGCAAAATCACTCAAAAACGCGGCGTCACGTTTTGATCTGGAAAAGAGTACTGAAGCGGCGAAAGAGTTTGAAGCGGTCTTTATCGCTGAGATGATGAAACCGATGTTTGAAGGCATCTCAACCGATGGGCCTTTTGGTGGTGGCAAAGGTGAAGAAGTCTTTAGAAGTTTACTCCTTCAAGAATACGGCAAGATGATTTCACAGACTGGAAGCATCGGCCTATCAGACGAAGTGCGCAGCGCAATGATCGATATGCAAGCGCAAGCCTCCTCTTCGCGCGCAGCTAGCACGATTGAAGGCACAAATACTGAACAAGACATACTAGCTAGTGAGCCTGCTTTGGACGTTGAAAGCCCTTCGGTAAGCGCACAAGAGAATGAAAATTTATAAGGATAGCAATACGTTATGAGCACATACTCAAACCTTAAACAGAACAAAGAGCCGCGCGGCATTCATAATAGCGCAGCCATGTTCGACACAGGCAGTGTGAGCGGCCTTGCCCCCGAAAGCACGCACACGCTAGACGCTGCCGCCTCTTCATCTGCGCTTTTGCCAGAGAATAAAATGCAGGCGCTATACAGCTTGATCAAAGCAACAAATATGCTGATAGAGCTTGCTGAGCGTGAGAAAAGCGCCTTGATAAGCAGCGATATGGGCCTGCTCCAAATCCTTCAGGAAGAAAAGAAATTTTTAAGCGCGCGTTACAGCAAATTGTCGCAAGAATTTCGTGCACGCTTGAGTGAGTTTAAAGACACTCAATACAACAGCTTAATTGATCAATTAGAAGTTTTACAAAAAGCTCTGCACGAAAAGAGCACGCTCAATAATAGTTATGTTGAGAGCTTACGCTCAAAAAACTGTAATTACTCACAAAATTCACTTTTAGCAGCGCAAGAATATGCGCAGCACTCAGCCCCCTCCTCCACCCGATACAGCAAAGGAGTTTCATCATGAGCCTAGCCAACACACAAGATCAATCTATGAGCAACAGCACAGGCACACGCGAAGCTTTGCAACAAATGATGGGTATGGTTGAAGCTTTAAGAGAGACCTACACGCTTGAGACCGAGGCTATAAAAAGAATGGATGCACGCCTTTTCATGTCCCTACAAGACCAAAAGAACGAGCAAGCTTATGCATATAAACGCGCCTTTATCAGCCTATCAGGCAAAAAGGATGAGCTTAAAAATCTTGAGCCAAGCCTAAAACAGCAACTCAATAAAATGCACGCTGAATTTTCAGAGCTTTCACGCGCAAATCTTAAAGCGATGGATCGCATGCAACGTTCATTGGAGCGCCTAAAGAAAACCATCCATAAGGCTGCACGCGATGCGAGCCAAAGCGGACGCGCAATATCTTACACAGATACCGGCGCGCTCCCCTCAAATAGCACACTCAATCTCTCAATCGGCTTAAATGAGCAAGTTTAACTAAAGGCGCATAATAAATTCGAATAACAGGATACCTCTCATGGGAATAGAACAACTTTTTACAGCACAATTCCAAGCCCCTACATCAAATACTTCATTTGGTGGACAGAGCAAAAACAGCATTTCTGCTGCACAAGGTAATGAGAACACCCAAGGCACGAGCGAAAGCGGTTCGGGACAGATATTTTCCAGCTTCATCTTTGCAAAAGATCTTCCAAATGGTGGATTACCGACAATCCCGCCAACTGATACTGTAAATCAGATTGCAACACTTAGCGAAGGAACTAACACTTCAACAGAAAATATAACATTAGCCCTCATCAATAATAGAGGCTATACACCCCACACATTAGAAGGTCTAGAAACTAGCTCAGACACTAGCGAAGGTAGCTTTACAGCGGATTTATTCTCACAAATATTAGGAGAGATGAAAGCACTAAATGAAGCCTTTAACCAAGGCACTTTAAATGCTGACACCGCAAATACTGACGAACTCAACGAGATGATAGAGCAGTTAGGTGCATTACTTAACCTCAACCAAAAACAAATCACCGCGCTCAAAACACAGTTTAAAAACTTAGCACTTAGCGGAGAACTTAGCGATCAGCAGCTCGTTAGCATGGTTGCTCAAACATTGACACAAAACCTATCAGCACAACAACGTGCAGAGTTTATTGCGAATTTACAGGGCAATTATTACGATCCTGAAACTGGCGAACTTATCGTCGATGAAGATGAGATTCTTGCTGATATACAAGAAGTAGAGAAAGTTCTAGAAGGCCTGCCGAGCGAAGATGCGCGCGTTGAATTATTCATCCAAACGCTCATTGGTAACTTTATTAATAACAACACAAACTTACAGAGCGGAACAAATTCACCATCAAGCAGCAGCGCAGCCTCGTTAAATAATTCCGCTAGAGCCTCTGCACTTGCTAGCTCCAATACAGCGAATATTGCAGACCTACTCGCCGAGATCCCAACATCGCGCAGCGCAGCAGGAAAGAATACAGTCATTGCAGCCGCAAGCCATGATACAGGCGTACAAAATGCAATGGCTAAAATGGATCATACAATTGCACAAGCTACTACAACAACAGCTACAACAGCAGCCACATCCACATTAGGCACAAACAAAGCAGAGCTAGCTAACTCACAGAGCACCTCTCAAAATCAGGGGCTAAATTTTGCCCAACTTGTTGAGGGTGCGGACACTGGCGGCGAGAATGACGGATGGCTGGACCTTCTTAAAAGTGATCGATGGACAGGCCAAGCGCAAGGCGCTGCTAACAGCAACCAAGCACCTGTAAGCACATACAGAGCCAATGCGAGCCTAAACGGGCTTTCCAATGCCGCTAGCGGGACGATTACCGCAGCCGATACAGCCAGCACAGGCAGCAAGACAAGCGCAGATTTTTCAACAGGCACAGTTTGGGGCTCTATTATAGAGGCCAGCACAGAGAGCGCAGCAAGCTATAGCGCGAACCCTGCAAGTTCACAAAGCTTAAGCGGACTACTCACACAAGGACAGAGTGCGGGCGCCGCCCACCCGGCCACACATATGGTGGCATTGAGCATGCAAAAAGCTGCGCAAAATCAAAATACAAGCCTAAGACTCTCGCTTGATCCGCCTGAATTAGGCCGTGTAGAAGTGCGCATGGAGTTTGGCAATGACAACACACTGAAAGCGCACATGATTGTTGAGAAAAGCGACACTTACATGATGCTTCAACGTGATTCACAACTCCTTGATAAAGCACTTCAAGATTTAGGATTAGATCAAGATGCAGGCCTTAGCATGGAACTTGCAGAACAGGGTTTTAACTTCAACCAAGGCGGCAATGAGCGCGGGGGTAGCCACGAGCAAGGCGGCACTGGCAGCAGTTCCAGCTCTCACAACAGCTCCGATGATGAGGTGGACACCATCGAAAGCACCATGAATTGGAGCGTTGACCCTCTAACAGGGCACACAAGCTATAGCATTTTAGCGTAACAAACAGATTTATTAGGGATATTCACGCATAGAAGGAAAATAGAAGAAAGACACAACAAGTTTAGCGCCGGAGGTTGTCACCTGCCCTTATAACCTCCCCGACCCAAACAGGTCGCACCCTCCAGGCGCTTACACATATCAGGCCCATTGGGCTTTAGGTCATGCTACCCGGCATTCCCTAACCCCTAAAGCTCAAGGACCTGTATTGTAAAAGAGGATGCGAGAAGCGCAGATTCTTTTACACATAAGGGTGCGCCGGACGATGCCCCAACCTGCTAAAGACCCTATATTGGCAGGTCCCTAACCCAGCTCTGGCGCACCCTTCTTTTTATTCACAAAAGCTAACTCATTGTATTTAAAAGCATAAACAGCTCAAAATCCTTCACATATAAATTTCACTTAACTTCTCTTGCGGCCATATGCTATAATAAGAGTAGTATGTATCCGAGAATTGGATATTTTTAGTGGCAATATATCGTTTTATTTTTCAATATTGTCACTTAGCCCCCTAGGAAAGGAGAGAGGCCATGTCATCAGATATCGTTCTTAGCTCTACTATACAGAGCAATCTTCGTTCCCTGCAGAGTCAAACATCAGATAAAACTAATGAAGCGAGCAATACGCGCAAATCCCCTGCCGAATCAGCACAAAATCAACGCGGTGAGGCTACAAGCACTCTCACACTGAGCAGCGGCAACAGCGC
The DNA here is from genome assembly GCA_002687495.1 of Micavibrio sp. Classification (GTDB taxonomy): domain Bacteria; phylum Pseudomonadota; class Alphaproteobacteria; order Micavibrionales; family Micavibrionaceae; genus TMED27. Next base: position 5,020 of record NZAJ01000007.1, read on the forward strand.
CAGCACATTAAGCCGCGCGCTAGACGGCATATCTGACTCACTCAAAACCATTGAAAACACAAACTCAGCTATCAGCGCCATCACAGAGCGCCTTAATAGCGAGCTAGAGACAATTAAAGACGCACTCAACCCTGAAACTGATACGCAAACAAGCGCAAATCTACAGGGCTTACGTACCGATATTGATGCCGCGGCCGAAAAAGCCAGCTATCGCGGCACCAACCTATTGAAGGGAGATACGCTGGTGACACACACAGATAATGACGAACGCAACGCTATCACCACCAAAGGCATAGATGCAACGAGCGAAGGCCTTGGGCTTGGCGCATTAAGCATCGAAAATGGCGATGACCTTGAAAATGCCCTTAAAAGCCTTGAGAATGCCGCGCAATATCTAGACGAATACGGCTCTTCATTAGCGCAGGATATGGAGAATATCCAAAATAGACGCAATTTCACTGAACAAACCATCGCCACATTAGGCGGAAATATAGAAGGTCTTAACATTAAAGACCAAAGCGAAGAAGGCGCACGTTTACTCGTGCTACAAATGAGGCAGATGCTGGAAAGCAGCTCAAGCTCTCTCGCTTCAGGCTCACAGCAAAACACGCTGCGCCTATTTTAAAAGTTTAGGGTACGATGCATTATTCGGGGGCATTGTCCTACTTCAGGCGGGAGGGAAGAGTATCTAAGCTCAACCCTCCCCCTTTATTTTACAAGCATGGTTTTATGGCCAGCTTGGCTATGGTAGTATTAATGAGTAAACATATTAAGAGACACGATATATGGCGCTAGTTATTGATTTAAAGCCAGGTGAGAAAATCCTTATCGGCGATGCCGTGATCACGAATGACTCACAGCGCACACGCTTACATATTGCTGGCGACACGCCCATCATGCGCGAAAAAGACATCATGATGGAGAGCGATGCCTTCAAAACGCCATGCTCTCGTATTTATTTCATCGTGCAATGTATGTACATGGCACGCAGCCCGAAAGAGTATCAGGATAAATATTTCGAACAAGCTAAGCTTATCCAAGAAGCAGCCCCGTCTTGCACACCTCTTTTAGTGCAAATTAGCGAGGAAATCATGAAAGATCGCTACTATAGAGCCCTTAAGCTCTCCAAAAAGCTTATAGAACACGAAAAGGAGCTATTAGGTAATGCCACCAGCTGATAACAATCCTTTTGCACAAGCCGCAGGCGCCTACGGCAACACCAGCAAACAGACTCCAAACCAGCGCGAGTTGGAAGCGCATGTTTTAATGAAATCTGCGCGCATGCTTAATGATGTGAGAGAAAATTGGGATCAAGGCAGCGAAGAAGCTCTTAATGACGCCCTTCAATATAACCGTCAAATATGGATGGTTTTCTATGATACAGCAGTCGAAAATGAAAATAGCGGCCAATCCAATGATTTTCGTAGCAATATCATTAATCTTGCTAATTTCATCTTCAAACGCGAGATAGATATTCGTTCAAATCCTGAAAAAGATCTGCTAGATGCCCTCATCAGCATCAATAAAGAACTTTCCGCAGGCCTCATGAGCAAGCCTCAAGGCTAATGACAAGCCACCTATTCGGGCAATAAAAAAGCGCTACCCTTATCTGGAAAGCGCTAAACATACTTATGATTTTTTTTACAAAAGTGCTCTTGCGCATTTTCATGCGTCAAAAGAAATATTTATTCTGCCGTTAGGCCGTTACACTTACTGTGCTTGCAGATGCCTGTCCGGACTGAGCTCCAGCACTAAAGGCTGCTATTGCTGCTTTGGCATATCCTGAGCTCGAAGATGATTGAACAGGTGCCGGAGCAGATTGAGCAACACTTTGTTGCACTGGCGCAGCTTGTGTTGATGCACCAGCATTTTGAGCAGAGCTTTGTAGCGCGGCTAATGCATACTGCACTTGTCGCGCATTCGCAGATACAGATTCAACATTTTGACGAACTTCTACGCCTGATTGCGCAGGAAGCTGCTTCAATACATCACCTGTATTTGTGTCACGGAAACTTAGAACAGTTACATATGAACCATTCTTAGCATAGTAAGGGCTAATAAACGGCTTGTTTGAAGCCGCCGCCTCTGCAGAAAACTTTATGTCACTGTTCATTGCACCAGAAAGCGCCGGCGATACAGATTGTCTGATCGCAGCAGCGTTAGATACAACTGAATTTACAGCTTCCATCATAGTTTTTTCCTAACCATTTGGAACTTATACATTCCAAATATACTACCCTAGTATCATAGTAATACAGATTCGTGCAAAAAGTCAAGCTTTATCAGATTATGTCAAGATAATACGTACTCACGCAGGCTTAGAAAAGTTATCCACTGATAGATGGAAAAATTATAAAAAACGTATTATAATGAATCTGATAGCTATCTTAAGTGATTCGCATAGATAGTTACAAATCTCATTTGGCACCCCCGCATCAGCGGACGCTCTCGTGCCTCACGTCAAGATAGCTATGAATTGGAAGGTTCGTTACATTGAGTAGTATAACAGAGACAATTAAGACTTTAGGCCCCGCCAGATTAGGTGTCATGGGCGCTATTCTTGTTGGGATGCTCTTATTCTTCCTCTTTATTTCCATGCGCGCTTCAGAGCCTAGTTTAAAGCTTTTATATAGCGACTTATCCTCTGTGGATTCTGGCGCTATCGCTGCCAAATTAGAAGAAAACCAAATCCCTTATGACGTCTCGGCGGATGGCTCTCGCATTACCGTGGTTGAGAGCGAAGTTGGTCGCGCCCGCCTCCTCCTCGCAGAAGCTGGCCTGCCTAATGGCGGCTCTATGGGCTATGAGATTTTTGACAAGCAATCCGGATTTGGCACAACAAATTTCGTACAAAATATTAATCAAGTGCGTGCTTTAGAGGGCGAGCTCTCTAGAACAATTAGCTCTATTGAAGATGTTCGTAGCACGCGTGTGCACCTCGTCTTACCAGAACGCGAACTTTTCAGCCGTGAAAGCCGCCCTCCTAGTGCGAGTGTTTATTTAGGCTTGCGCCCTGGCGGACGTTTACAGAGAGAACAAATCTTAGCCATACAATCACTTGTTGCTTCTGCCGTTCCTAATCTTAAAGCTGATGAAGTGACCATTATTGATAGCAACGGTAACTTGCTTGCGCGCGGCGGTGAAGAAGAAGGCCTAGACGCCCTTTCCATGAAAACGGAAGAAATGCGCCGCAGCTATGAAAGCCGCCTGATGAATAAAATTCAAGATCAGGTTAGACGTATTGTTGGTGAGGGCAATGTTCAAGCCAATGTTACTGCAGAGATGAATTTCGACCGCATCAGCACTGCTGAAGAGCTTTACGATCCATCAAGCCAAGTTGTGCGCTCCTCTCAAGTCACAGAAGAAAGCGGACTTGAGCGCGAACCTATCAATCAAGATGTAAGTGTTGAGAATAATTTACCTGGCATTGGCGGTGATCTTTTAGCGGATAATCAACCGACTGCAGAGAATAACCGTCTTGAGGAAATCACTAATTTCGAGATTAGCAAAACTATTCGCAATACTGTGAGAGAAGTTGGTGAGGTGAGCCGCCTTTCCGTTTCTGTTTTGGTGAATGGCCGCTACATTACCAATGAAGAAGGCGAGCGCGTTTATGAAGAGCGCAGCGCTGAAGAGCTTCAACAAATTGAAGATCTCGTTAGAGGCGCTGTTGGCTTTGATGATAATCGCGGCGATATCATTGCTGTGACCAGCATGCAGTTCGTTGATATCGATACTAATGAAGACTTATTAGATGACAGCATGCTCTTCGGCTTCCCGAAAGCTGACATACTGGATGCTGCAGAAATGCTTCTCATTGGCATCATGATTGTTCTTGTTGTCCTCCTTGTTCTTCAGCCGATGGTCTCGCGCCTATTGGCTGTGGAAGAGAACGAAGAAGAAGAAACTATGGATATGGATCTTCTGGCGGCAACTGCTGCAGGCCCTGCCCTTACAGGCCCTAGTGGCGAAGGACATGAGGATGATGACGATATCGCCGATACTTTAATTGATATAGGCGGCGTTGAAGGTAAAGTTAAATCCTCATCCGTTCGTAAGGTTGAAGAAATTGTCGAGAATTACCCAGCGGAAACTGTTGCTGTTATCCGTAGCTGGATGTCACAGGAAGGCTAGATCACTATGAATATGCGTGTGCGCGAAGATTATAGAACGCTGACCGGCCAAGAAAAGGCTGCCATCTTGATGCTGGCTTTGGGTGAAGACATCACAGCGAAACTCTTCAGAGAAATGGATGATGAAGAGATTTTAGAAATCTCTCAAACCATGTCCAGCCTTGGTAAAATTAGCCCATCCGTGGTTGAGCGCCTTTTTATTGATTTTGCAGAGCAAATGAGTTCAACCAACACACTGGTTGGTACGCAAAACTCTACCGTTCGTCTTCTACAAAACGCAGGGCTTCCTGCTGATCGTATCGACAGCATCATGGAAGAAATTCGTGGTCCTGCTGGTCGCACGATGTGGGAGAAGCTTGGTAATGTTAACGAAGAAATTCTGGCCGCATTCCTGCAAAAAGAATATCCGCAGACCGTGTCTGTTGTTTTGTCGAAAGTCTCAACAGATCACGCCGCGCGTGTCTTAGCCCTCTTACCTGAGAACTTTGCGCTTGAAGTTATTAATCGTATGTTGCGCATGGAAGTTGTTCAAAAAGATATTCTTGATGAAGTTGAAAAGACACTGCGTCAAGAATTTATGAGCAACCTTGCCCGCACTCAGAAAAAAGACTCTCACGAGCTTATTGCCGAAATTTTCAACTCTTTGGAGCGTTCTGTCGAAAGCCGCTTCATGGAGCAACTCGAAAAAAGTACGCCGGATTCAGCAGAGAAAATTCGCTCTCTTATGTTTACATTCGAAGATCTTGGTGGGCTCGATCCAGCATCTATTCAAACACTTATCCGCGCTGTGGACAAAGACAAGCTGCCTACAGCACTCAAAGGTGCGACCGATACTATTCGCGACCTATTCTTCTCCAACATGTCAGAGCGTGCTGCTAAGATTATGAAAGAAGATATGGCTGCTATGGGCCCTGTTAAGTTACGTGATGTTGAAGAAGCACAGCAATATGTGGTCAATGTCGCCAAAGATCTTGAAGGGCGCGGCGAAATTACGATCGCATCTGGCGATGCCGATGACGAGCTTATTTATTAACTATGATTACTGGCTCGCTTTGAGACAAAAATGTTATCAAAGGCAAGCTCTCAGCGCATAGATGAACGGACTTTAAGTATTAAATATGGATAAAAAATATTTTTTCGATTCTATTTTATTTGATGAGCCTGAAGTGGATGAAAGTGCAGAGCTAGAAGAAGATCTGCCCCCGCCCCCCCCCACTTTCTCTGAAGAAGAACTTGCGCAGGCTAAAGAAGAAGCCTTTCAAGAGGGCGTTAACCAAGGCCGCCTCGATGCACTTGCCAGTATAGAAAAAGATACGGCTTTGTGTTTGGCGGGCATGCAAACACAGATCGAGCAACTTTTCACGCGAGAAGCAGAACGTAATAAACTCTATGAGCAAGAAGCTGTTCATTTGAGCCTGCATATATTCAAAGCGCTTTACCCGCATTATGCGCGGGAGTGCGGATTTGATGAGTTACAGAACTTTATAAGCGATGTGATTACACGCCAGCGTGATCTACGCACCGTGCGTATTCAAGTTGATCTAAAGCTTAAAAGCGCGATTGAAGAGCATATTTTAAAGCTATGCTCCAGCAATCCCGAATTTTCTTTCGAAGTTGTCGGCGACACTTCCCTAGAGGGCTCACATAACAGCTTGGTGAGCTGGGGGGATGGCGGCGCGATATATAAGCCAGATGCAATAGCTGCGGATATTGTAGAGATTTTACAGCAAACGCTTGCGAAGGATGGCTTTAGCAGTCATGATAAAGAGGTAGTGGCTGAAGATGCACCTTCTCAGATAGAGCATAGTGTTGCGCAACTAGACAGCCCTGAGAATACTGGCCTTAAGCCAAGCATAGCCCCTTCGAAAGAAGAGGAGAGCTTAGAAGAGATACCTTCTGAGGATGAGAATAAAGATAATGGAGAAGCCTGATGAGCGATGAAAATGAAAACCCAGAAGATGCAGTAGCTGAAAGCGCTGGTGAAGATACAAGCGGTGGCGCTATGGGTCTTAGCGAAATGGAAGAAGTTGACAACCCTCATCAAGATCAAAAACGCGAATTTGATATTGGCGAGCCTATGGCTGATGATGTGACAGCGATTTATGATATCCCTGTTCAGATTTCCGCGGTTCTAGGGCGCTCAACTATGCAGGTTAGCCAGCTTCTAAAGCTTGGTCGTGGTGCGGTTGTTGAGCTGGATCGTAAGGTTGGTGAAGCGATTGATATTTACGTGAATAACCGCCTTGTCGCGCGTGGTGAGGTTGTTGTTGTTGAAGACAAACTTGGCGTGACAATGACTGAGATTGTTAAATCTGATCGTAGCTAAGAAGCGACATAAGATAAGGATCAAAAGATTATGAAGGAAGCCACTTCACAAAGACAAACATCCGCAGACGCTGCCGGAGATACATCACAGCTTCCTAATGTCAGCATCCCTACGATTTATCGCCGTATTGATTTAGCAACATTGATCGGGATCTTAGGGACATTTGGCCTGATCGTTGCTGCAATTGCCATGGGCAGTGATGCAGAGTTCTTGAACATCCCTTCTATTTTGATGGTTGTTATCGGCACGTTATTCGCCACAGCCACATCTTATACTGGCGCTGAGCTGAGAAAATCAGGTCAGGTGATTGGGGAAACCATTTTAGGAACAAATATCAATCCGTCTGCGATGGCTGCCGGACTTCTTGATCTAGCCGTCGTGGCCAAGAAAAAAGGTATTTTAGTTTTATCAAACTATGACAGCGAGCTTAAAAAAGATGGCTTTCTGCATAAAGCTGTACAGATGGTCATTGATGGCTATACGGCAGCGGATGTTGAATTTTTTCTTAGCCAAGAATTAGAGGCTGATATTGAGCGCCACAAAAGAAGTGCCGGTATCACGCGCCGCGCCTCGGAGATCGCCCCTGCTATGGGTTTGATCGGAACTTTAGTTGGTTTGGTACAGATGCTCGCCAATCTTGATAGCCCGGAAACAATCGGACCAGCGATGGCTGTTGCGCTTTTGACAACATTTTATGGCGCGATTTTAGGAACAATCGTTATGGCGCCCTTGGCTGTAAAGCTTGAAAAGCGTTCAAGTGATAATGCTCTGATCAAAATCATGATCACACTCACATGTATATCGATTGCGAAGCAGGACAATCCTAGGAAGTTAGAAATGATGCTTAATGCAGAACTTCCTCCATCAAAGCGCATAAGATATTTTGACTAAGGCCCTATTCCGCTATATAGCTCTAGTACCATTAATTTACCTCTTCATGGTGGGCTTTTTGTTTTTTAATCAGCGCGATTTTATTTATTTTCCAGATGTCTCCAAGCCACAAGTGCCTAAAAATGTGGTGATGGCAGATGTAAAAACCAAAGACGGGCTCGCGATTAGTGGCTGGTTCATACCGCCAGCCGATACCGGCAAAGCGGTTCTTGTCTTCTTTCATGGAAATGCAGGAAATATCAGCCACCGAAATTATAAAATTCAGCCTTTCTTACAAAATGGCTATGGCGTGCTACTTGCGGAGTATCGCGGCTATGCGGGGAATGAAGGCAAGCCTGAAGAGCAAGGGCTCTATAAAGATGCACGCGCCTATATAGAATGGATGCGCGAGAGCGGCTATGAGGATAGTGACATTGTTTTATATGGTGAGTCCTTAGGGACAGGCGTTGCCGTGCAGATGGCAAAAGAGCATAAAGATGTTAAAGCGCTTATTTTAGAAACGCCCTATGCGCGCCTCACTGATCCTGCGCGTAATGCTTACCCTTTCATTCCGTTCATTGAGCATCTTATGCATGACACATATGATTCCATTGATAAGATTAAGGGCTTAACGATGCCTAAAATGTTTATGGTTGCGGAGAATGACGAGGTTCTGGGCGCACAGACTGGGCTTGATCTGTATGAAAAAGCTGAAGAGCCGAAACAACTTCGGCTCTATCCACATGGTTATCACAACACTCTTTATGCAATGGGTGCTGGCAGTGATGTGATCGAGTTTCTATCAGCTCTGGATTAATGCAGACCAGGCTCAGTAACAGCAGGTTTTTTAGGCTGATCAGATGGCCAAGCCACTTCAGCAAGTTGCTCATAGCGATGCGCCCAAAGCTCTTTAATAGAGTCTGATTTCTTCTGCATATCAGACGTCATATTGCCTTTAGCTTTTACTGCCTGATCCGTTAAACATTGCCTTACAATCATCGTTGCCGTATGAAGCGCCGCACATTCAGCCACAAATTGTTTATCTTGACCGCTTTTAGCAGAGATAATATCCAGCACAGGGTTAAGATCAAAATTCATGATACGGTCATGGAAGGCCTGTGTTTCCTCAGGCTTTTAACAACAGCATGCCATTTGTTCTGTAACTGCTCATTCGATTGTTCATCATAAAAACGCTCATAAGCGCTCTGATATAAATCACCATTTTCATTTAACAGCTCAGTGCTATAAAGCATTGCTTGGCTACCCGCACCCAAAACAAATGGGAAAGGAGAGGTAGCAGCAATATTTGCGGTTTCATATTGTTTTGTCAGCCCTTCGCGGCCATCTGCTTTATTTCCAAATACGCGAATAACAGCCTCATCACCGCTTTTAAGTTTCACTGTCGCGTAAGTATCACGCAAAAGAGAGTTATCAACATGAAGCTTTTCAACCTTAGTAACGCCAAGCTCTTTACCTGCTTCTAAGATTTTAGTTATTATATCAAATTAAGTGCGATTAGGGTTCGCTGGCAGCGGCTTAGGCGGCGCGCTAATTGCAGCTTGCTGAGAGTGGCTTACTTGCTGAACAACAGGCTCAGGCTCTTTAACAGCTTCGCTTTTATCATCAAAGAGAGGCGTTAATCCATTACTAACAACTGCTACAATGGCAAATGACGCAATAAGCGCACGCAAACTACCCTCGCTATCTTTAATATAACCCTTAGCCATGTCTTACTCCTTATATTTTAAAGGCACTATTTCTAAGCTACCCGCAAAATTATGTCAAACTTTATTATCCCTTTTCAAATGCGCCTAATCCCTTTAGAATCATGAGGCTTAATATTTTAGGGACATCGAAGATCTATGCGTTTAATCATTATCGGGACATTAGAAGGTTATATCTCTCAAGCGGGGAAGATCGCGCTGCAAAAAGGAGCGAAGGTTATTCACTGCGAGGACACAGATCAGGCGATTGGTGCGCTGCTTAACGGTAAAGGCGCGGATTTAGCGATGATCGATGTGAAGCAGGATATTAAGAGCTTTGTTGAGCGCGTCGAGCAAGAGCGCATTCACATCCCTGTGATTGCCTGCGGGATTGGAACGGATGCGCGCGCGGCTGTAAAAGCTATTCAGCAAGGCGCGAAAGAATATGTGCCGCTTCCGCCTGATGCAGATTTAATCGCAGCGGTGATTGCAGCGGTTACGCAAGAGCAAAGCGATATGATTGCCTCTGATCCAGCGATGGAAAGCGTGATGAAGTTAGCAGATAAGATTGCGCCGAGTGAGGCGACTGTCCTCATCACGGGGGAAAGCGGTACTGGTAAAGAGGTGATGAGCCAGTATATTCACAAAAAATCAAAGCGCGGTAGCGGGCCTTTTATTGCGGTGAATTGCGCCGCTATTCCAGAGAATTTGCTGGAGAGCGAGCTATTCGGGCATGAAAAAGGGGCGTTTACTGGTGCGACCAGCCGCAGGATCGGTAAATTTGAAGAAGCGCATATGGGAACGATCTTGCTGGATGAGGTTTCCGAGATGCATCCGCTTTTACAAGCTAAGCTTTTGCGCGCTATTCAGGAGCGCGAGATTACCCGCGTTGGCTCGAATGATGCGGTGAAGGTGGATGTGCGTATTTTGGCGACCTCTAACCGTAATTTAGAAGCCAGCGTACAAAATGGCGAGTTTCGCGAGGATTTATATTTCCGCTTGAATGTGGTGAATATTGCCCTTCCCGCTTTGCGTGAGCGCCCGAAAGACATCGTGCAATTAGCGCAGTTTTTCGCGGATAAATATGCGGATGCGAATGGCGTTGATAAGAAAAAACTCTCAAGTGAGGCGGTTGCAAAAGTCACGGCCTATCCTTGGCGCGGTAATATCAGAGAATTAGAAAATACGATGCATCGCGCGATATTGATGAGTGTCGAAGATAGCCTTGAGGCGGATGCTATTCATTTGCAAGATAGCGCGTTTCAATCAGGCAGCGGTAGTGCTGCTGCACCTTCTCAAGCCCCCTCGCCTAGCGGTGTGGGACGCGCGAATGCTGCGCAACCTAGCGCGCCGAGTGAAGCCGCTAGCGCAACTGCAGCAGGCCAACCCGCTGGCGCTCCCGTGAATAAAGGCGGGGTGGAAAGCTTGATCGGGCGTACAATTGCCGAAGTTGAGCGCGATATGATTATCGACACGCTCGAGCATACTTTAGGCAATAGAACGCATGCGGCGAATATTTTGGGTATATCCATCCGCACGCTCAGAAATAAGCTCAACCAATATAAGGATGAAGGGATCAATATCCCTGCAGCGAGTGGTGGTTAGGGCGTTTTAAATTTCGGGCTATTTTGTGCAAATCTATAGCTCTCAAGGCTAGGATGTAAACTTGGTAAATCCGCCACATGAGCAACCCCCAATGGAGTGTTTTTGAAGCGCTGGTAATCCCCAGGTAGAGCTTGGACAAAATACGATTCCGCACTAGTGAACCATGGGCGTTTTCCTGTTTCAAGATACCTTTCAATTGTCTGTTGTCGTGTATAAGCGTTAGACCAAGCGACTTCTCGAAACGCACCTTTTAGTGGCCTATAGATGCCAATAACTTCTTCATCGCATTCCATCTTAGCCTGCATCTTCTCTACAAAACTACCGCTTTCAACTGGATTATAATCAAAGATAGTTCCTAGGAACATTCCATTTGTAGGCGCTATGATATCAAATCCTTTAAATGACATTATCCTTTCACCAGCTTTACAAAATTGATGCACTAACCCCTTGTGATCATCGCCAATATGAACTGACCTTCGTTTTGATTCATAATCGACAAAACTATCTGGCAATTCCGGGATCACATAAACATAATCATCTAAATCTTCGTCAGTTAAGTGCCTATACCATGCATTCTCTTCCGCCCTAAGTTGCTTTTCAGCCTCGTTTTTAGAAGAGCTTGCCTTTGCATCAGGATCATTGCCCGCTGCAACAGCCTCTAAATAAGCAACAAACTCTTTTGCATTCGGCATTTTATTGCAGAGCATTTCATTTGGCCCATTTTTCACCAGAACATCTGCTACATCCATTCCCTTGCGAATTAATCCTTGCTGCATTTCTATATATGCCCCCTTTAGGGAAATAGAAACTGTGCCGCCCATAAGTTTTTTTCTTTTCAACGCACCATTTTCTACAACATAAGTTGTATTGATATTTAAGCCACTTCCTATACCTGCAGCTATATATGGTCTAAATTCGCGTGCCATTGATAATCCTCCCAACACAGTTTTATTTGCGCCGGACGTTATAACCTTTAGTTGATAAAGTCAAGTTTTATGACAACTATTAAGCTCCATAAAAAAAATCCCGCAAATTGCTAAGCGGGATCATATCTATTTGTGTTTAGCTCTTATGAATTAAGCAGGTGGCTTTAATAAGACTCAACCTTAAGCACTGTTCCATCAAGGCCAGTGACGCGGACTTTTGACCCTGCTTCAAGGTCGGTTTCGCACTCTATTTTCCATGTTGAGTCATCCACCTTTACCTTACCAAAGCCGTTCATAATCGGCTCTTCCAAGGTGAAAACGCGATCAATATATTGATCACCGCGCTTATTAAGGTGTGGCTCATCGGATTTAATGCCTTTGGAAAGCTTTTTCGCCATGAAGATTTTCCATGCGAACAGGTCCATAATGGCAAGCATCCCCCACAAGCTCCATTGCAACTCCCATGGAAAAGCGGGCGCAGCCAGAACGATCAGGCCGATAATTATTGCTGAGACGCCGAACCACAGGAAGAAGAACCCCATTGTCAGCACTTCAAATACGAGGAATAGTCCGCCTAGCGTGAGCCAGTGCCAATATTCAAGCGCTTGTAGATCAATACCAAATACGTCCATTTCATGTCCTTCCCTTTTACTTTTTATAGCCCCCGCAATAAATGCGGGGTTTCTATTATAATATAGTTATCTTACTTAGACGTTATGCTTTTATTGCCTAATGCGCTTTTAGCAAGCTCGGCGATGCCACCTATTGAGCCGATAACGCTGGAAGCTTCCATTGGCATGAAGACGAGCTTTTCATTTGGAGAGTTAGCAAACTTACCCAAAGCCTCGACATATTTTTGCGCGACGAAGTAGTTAATGGCTTGCGCATCACCCTTTGCAATCGCTTCAGAGACCATACGAGTTGCGTTTGCTTCCGCCTCAGCTTGACGCTCACGTGCTTCCGCGTCACGAAATGCAGATTCCTTACGACCTTCAGCTTCGAGAATTGCTGCTTGCTTCTCACCTTCTGCGCGTTCAACTTCAGCTTGACGCTCACCTTGTGCTTCAAGGATGGTTGCACGCTTTTCACGCTCAGCTTTCATTTGGCGCGCCATAGCATCAACAAGATCACGCGGCGGAGAGATATCTTTAATCTCGATACGTGTCACCTTAATCCCCCAAGGCTCCGTCGCTTCGTCTACGATTGTGAGAAGGCGGGCATTAATGCTGTCACGCTCAGAAAGTAGCTCATCTAAATCCATCGAACCCATCACAGTACGCAAGTTTGTCATGGTGAGGTTTAAAACTGCGCGCTCTAGCTGATGCACTTCATAGGCTGCGCGGGCAGCATTTAAGACTTGATAAAAGACAACGCCGTCAGCTTGCACAAGCGCGTTATCTTTTGTGATTACTTCTTGTGATGGCACATCTAAAACTGTTTCCATCATGCTCATACGCGCGCCGATTTCATCGATAAATGGTATGATAAAATGTAGGCCCGGCTCTAATGTCCCAGTATATTTGCCAAAGCGCTCAACAGTCCATTCATAGCCTTGCGGCACAGACTTTACGCCTTTCATAACCAGTAGCGCACAAAGCCCTACAAAAATAATTAGAAATGTTTCCATCACTTTCCCCTTCCATGTGATTTTTAGAATCTTTGATAAAACTATAAAGAGCGAAAGCGTTAGTACAAGCGGGAAAAGACGATTTTAAGAGTTTATTAAGAGTTTCTATTCATAATGTGGTGAACGAAAGAATAAACAAAGCGGCGCTCATCATATTAGAGCGCATAATTGAAGTAAGGTTTTAGATGGTCGATTTACCTGACATAGCGCAAGAACAGCTCGATAGAGTCACAGATATGGTTACAACACAAATCGATGGCGTAAAAGATGGTATCGTCAGCGATGTTGTTGGTCAGGTTAGTAGCCTATTACCGGGTCAGAGCCCCACGCAACAGACGCAGACGAAGAAGCCTGGTTTTTTAGAGCAAATTATGAGCGGCCAAGTCTCAGATGCTTTTTCTGGGCTTTGGGAACAAGTGAATTTCTTTGAAGGCATTGCCAATGCACTCAAATCTGTTTTTAAAATTGATTTTGATATTGGCGGGCTATTCTCTCAGATAAAAGGCTTTCTTGGAATGGCTGAGAAAACTGCAACCGAGACGATGGGCAATATGGGCAGCGATACTCCTCCCGCTTCGCCAGCTACGGATGCGCCTACCGCGGATACAGGACAAACGAATGAGCATGTAAGTGCGCTTGAAGCGAATGTATTACAAGGTTTGAACAGCATCTTTAATAATCTTGAAGATGATACGAAGGTCAAACTTGGTACTCTTATGAGTGAAATTCAAAACGGTTCTGTTGATCTTACGAATGCTTTTACTGAAGAAGCGCAGAAATCAACGATTGCACTGGCGCAGAAAAGTGATTTTGGCGCCGCCGTTGAACAAGCCTTTAGCGGTTCACAAGATAAAGAAGTTGTTGCCGCGCAGGTTTATAATCTTGGCCTACGCCTACAAGGCCTCACTCAATAGCGCAATAACGCTAAATAAGCGAGCCTTAGGGCAAAAAACATACTCGCATTCTGTGCGGTCATAGCCTAATATAGATGAGTCATGGCTGATTCACAGAATTTACCCGCAAAAACATCTTCATCCCCTGCCCCGGCTAGCGGTGGCGGCAAATTCGATATGTCTAAAATGCAGGGCGCTGCGGGCTTTATCATGCCTTATTTGCGTTCTGATGTTATTTTTGCGCTGGCCATTATCGGCATTATCCTCTTCATGTTGGTGCCGATCCCAACAACAATGCTTGATATTGGGTTGGCGCTTTCGATCATGTTTTCTGTGATGATCTTGATGACGGTTCTCTTTATTCAAAGACCGCTAGAATTTTCAACCTTCCCGACCGTGCTACTTGTCGCAACCTCTTTGAGGCTGGGCTTGAATGTGGCCTCAACGCGGCTCATTCTCTCTGAAGGGCATAGTGGCGGCGATGCGGCGGGNGCAATCATTGGNGCGNTCGGNAGNTTTGTTATTCGCGGCGNTTATATTGTCGGCGTGATCGTCTTTGCGATTTTGGTCATTGTAAACTTTGTGGTTATCACAAAGGGTTCTGGGCGTATCGCCGAAGTGGCAGCGCGTTTTGCTTTGGATGCGATGCCCGGAAAACAAATGGCGATTGATGCCGATCTTTCCGCTGGCCTTATCACAGAAGATGAAGCAAAGCTGCGCCGCTCAAACTTAGAACAAGAAAGTACCTTCTTCGGGGCTATGGATGGTGCGGCAAAATTCGTGCGCGGTGATGCGATTGCCGGCCTTCTTATTACTTTCATCAATGTTATTGGCGGGATTATTATCGGCACAGCCAGCCAAGGCTTAACGCTTGCTGATGCGGCGCAAGCTTATACACTTCTTACAATTGGTGATGGTTTGGTAAGCCAAATTCCAGCACTTATTGTTTCTGTTGCCGCGGGTCTTTTG
The DNA here is from genome assembly GCA_002687495.1 of Micavibrio sp. Taxonomy (GTDB): domain Bacteria; phylum Pseudomonadota; class Alphaproteobacteria; order Micavibrionales; family Micavibrionaceae; genus TMED27. The sequence continues at coordinate 20,072 of NZAJ01000007.1, forward strand.
GTTTCCAAAGCAGGTGTTGAAGGCTCAGCCGATCAAGCGCTTCTCGATCAATTTAGCGCCTATCCACGTGCTTTAGCTATGTCTTCTGGCCTTATGATGGCGCTAGCGATCATGCCAGGCATTCCTGTTGTGCCGTTTCTAACGCTTTCTATTGTGACTGCGGGCGTTTCTTACTATGCCTTTAAGCGCAATACCGAGCTGGAAGCTGAGCGCGCACGCGCCGAAGCAGCAAAAGCAGCAATGGGCGCACCGGGCAGTCCGGGCGCAGCTCCTGCGGAAGAGCCTGTCTCTAAAGCCTTAGCCATGGATACAATCCGCCTCGAGCTTGGCTATGGGCTTTTACCGCTCGTTCAAGGCGAAGGCGGCAATAAGCTGACCAGCCAGATCAAGGGTCTTCGCCGCCAATTGGCCGAGGATACAGGCTATATTCTTCCCTCTGTGCGCATTCAGGATAATTTGCAACTTGAGGCGAATAGCTATGTTGTCAAAATCAAAGAAATTGAAGCCGGGCGCGGCGATGTGCGTCCGAATATGATGCTGTGTATGGACCCATCAGGTGCGCCGATCAACCTGCCGGGTGAAAGCACAACCGAGCCGACCTTTGGATTGCCTGCAATGTGGATTGAGGGCAAGAACAGAGAAGAAGCGCATTTCAAAGGCTATACAGTTGTTGATGCCCCCACCGTTATTACCACCCATATCACCGAGATTATCAAAGATAACATTCCTGATCTTCTCAATTATGCAGAAACACAGAAATTGCTGGATGAGCTCCCGCAGGATTATCAAAAGCTTGTCGCAGATGTTATTCCAGCGCAGATCAATGTGGGCGGCCTTCAGCGCGTTTTACAAAAGCTTCTCGCCGAGCGTGTTTCTATTCGCGATCTCCCGTCTATTTTGGAAGGGATTGCCGAAGCCACCAGCTATACAAAAAACATCTCCCACATCACTGAACATGTGCGCACACGCATAGCGCGTCAGCTTTGTGATGCGAATGCGAATGCTTCAGGCGTTGTGCCGCTTGTTACGCTCTCTGGGGAATGGGAAGGCGCTTTTGCAACATCACTCATTGGGGATGGCGAGGATAAGCAGCTTGCTATGCCGCCTTCACAGCTTCAGGATTTTATTACAATCGTGCGTAATAAATATGATGAGCTTTCCGCTATGGGAGAGATTCCAGTGCTGCTCACCTCGCCTGGTATTCGCCCTTATGTGCGCAGCGTGATTGAGCGTTTCCGCCCACAGACTGTTGTGATGAGCCAAAACGAAATTCACCCTAAAGCGCGTATTAAGACTATGGGGCAGATATAAAGGATACTACTTCAACAGCCCTCAAATTCTCAGAGGCGCAGCTCTTTAGACTTATAGTCCTTGCCCTATCTTGATATTGAATATATTCCTAAAAAATGTTATATATAGTGTCTAAGCACGCCAACAAAGTGAAGGAATATTCAACAAAATCAAGATACACCCCCCCCCCACCCCTACAAAATACAGCGAACAAACTGAAAGAAGTAATATGCCCCCCCTTAAAAATCTCTAGTACCGTAAATGAAAAAAATCCATCCACAGGCAGGATAGACTCTTTTATGGATAAGGGTTGGTATGTTAAGATATAAGTTACTATAATTTCTTAAGTAGGACTCGAGTTTCCCGCCATGCGGCTAAAATCCTTTTACGCCAAAACCATGAAAGAGGCTATGCAAATGGTACGTGATACGCTCGGTGAAGATGCCGTGATTGTCGCCACCCGTGATGAACAGGGTGGGCGTGCTGTGCGCGTGACCGCTGCTATAGACCCAAACGATTATAACGATGAGCCATATCAAAGCCCAGCCTTTGAAACGCATGAGCGTGAGCGCCCTTCTAGCGCAGATAGCTGGCTGCAATATGATGATGAGAATGACGAGACCGCGGTTGCGGAGGAGATTACCGACACATTGCTACGCCATGGCGTGAGTGAAGATGTGATGGATCAAATCTTATCATGCGTGACAGTGATTGGCTTTGATCAAGCAAGCGCCGCTATGGTCGCTGCGATTGAACATCTCTATAACTTCCGCCCTCTTCCAGATAAAGCTCATAAAAAGCCGCTCATGTTTGTTGGACCGCCTGGGGCCGGTAAAACGCTTGCTGTTGCTAAGCAAGCAACACGCTGTGTTATGGATGGTTTGAAGGTCAGCGTCATTTCCACAGATACTGTGCGGGCTGGCGGTGTTGAGCAGCTTCAAGGCTTCACCAAGCTCTTGGGCACAGACCTACATCGCGCTAATAGCCCTGCGCATCTCGCCGAGCTTATCTCAAGATTTCGTCCATCCCATCAAACGCTTATCGACACCTCTGGCATTAATCCATTTGATCAGCAAGATGTTAAAGCGCTTGCTCAACTTATTGGCACAGCAGATATTGAGCCTGTTCTCGTTCTGCCTGCTGGTATGGATGCCGAGGAATCCGGTGAAGTCGCACGTATCTTCGCCAGCATTGGCGCACAAAGCCTTCTGCCGACACGCATTGATGTCGCGCGCAGATTAGGCGGCGTACTTGCTGCAGCCCATCATGGAGGACTTTTATTCTCCGATGCCTCTAATACAGCGAAAGTTGCCGATGGTTTACTCTCGCTAAATCCGAAAAATTTGTCTAAACTACTTATGCCTTCAGCGTTTCGCGATTCTGATGAGGGTTTCGGCTCTCACAGTAACACTAGCGGATCACAACAAGGCTCTAGCCGTAAAATGGGAATGTTCCAATGAACGACACAGTGAATACAGCTCCACCAAGAACCAAGCCGCCAGCCTTTAGGCGCGGCCATAATGTCATTGCCGTTGCTAGCGGTAAAGGCGGCGTTGGGAAAACATGGTTTTCCATCACTTTGGCGCATGCCCTTGCAAAATCAGGCAAACGCGTTCTTCTTTTTGATGGTGACTTAGGTCTTGCGAATGTGGATGTGCAGCTTGGCCTTATGCCTAAACGTGATTTGAATGATGTTATTCGCGGACGCTTATCTTTAGACAAAGTCGTGCAACCTTATGAAGATGGCGGATTTGATATTGTTGCTGGCCGCTCTGGGCAAGCTTCACTCTCATCACTTCCATCACAGCGCCTTGCGCATTTGCGTGATCAGATTTTAGAAGTGGCTGCGACCTATGATGTTGTCATTGCCGATCTTGGCGCTGGCGTTGATCGTACAGTGCGCATGCTCTCCGCCTCTGCAGCGCGCACAATCTTACTTACAACGGATGAGCCAACATCTCTTACAGATGCTTATGCCTTTATCAAGCTTGGCAATGCTGCTGGTATGTCGAAAAATATCAGTGTCGTGGTGAACCAAGCTGCTAGCGAGATGGAAGGTGAGAAAACTTACCGCACATTACTCAAAGCTTGCCAGAACTTCCTACGCTTAAATCCACCGCTTATCGGCATGATACGCGTTGATCCGAAAGTCAAAGAGAGTATTCGCCATCAAACGCCGATTTTGACACGCTCACCAAACTGTCAAGCTGCTGCAGATGTTGAAGCGGTTGCACGCGAGGTTTGGGAAACGATCCAAGATCTCAAAGCAAGCGCGGGCGCATAAGCTTACAACGCACATCACTATAGAGTAGCAAGCTTATTTACTGTAAAATGGTGATATGAGTGAAAATGGTTTTTTCAATTTCAATTTAAGCTTCGGCGCACTTTTTGGGCAAGGCAAACTCTTCAGCTCTGCTCCCACCTCTTATAACGCCAATCTTCTAAGCCTTTCCGATCAAATCCGAATGGAACTTAATGTAAATGGTGGGCAAGCTATGAAGCTGCAAGGCGTTATACAGCCAGGCAGCACAGCAAATTCCATTAGCATCAAAACGGATTTGGGTTTAGTGCATATACAGCCACAAGCACAGACAAAACTGCCCGCAACCCTCACACAAGCAGGCACTCTAATCACAGTAGATATCCCTGCAACACCTACCGTATTAGGCAACTCAGCGACTAGCCTTCCGCATATTGTTATCACACCGGCACAACCACAAAAGACGAGCGGTGCGCAGAATCAAACCACACGCCCAGCCACGACGGGCGCTACTCCGCTTAATATTGAGATTGGCGCCAAAGATAGCCCGCGCATTAATAACCAGCAAGCCTTGCAAAGTGCATTGAGCAGCTCAGCCAAAACACTTCAAAGCGCAAGCGCTCAGAGCCTTCATTTTGCGCCGGAGCTTCCAACGAAAGGGAGCAATGTTTTCCTCACCCCTGCTGCAGCTGCTCAGCACACAAGCCAAAATACTTCACAAAACGCCGCGCAAAACACCACACATCAAACCGTCAGCAGCACTTTAAAAACCAGCGCTCAAGACCTTGTTTTTAAAGCAACAAGCACTGCGCAGAATACCTCACCCTCCAGTTTAACATCAATAAATAGCACACATCTAACGCAAGCCACGAGCGCCATATTAAACAGCCTTAGCAATACAGCACCAACACCCATTTTAAGTACAAATTTCACAAGCGCGCCATCGGTAAATAGCATTAGCGCCGCCAGCCCAGCGCTTCAAACGAGCACCCTTTTCAATAGCGGATATGGCTTAACAGCCCCCCTCCCCAAAAGCCCTGCCGCCCAACCAATAACATCAGGGCTAGCACATACAGGGACGCCGCAAGTTTTAGCATTACGCATCGAAAACGCTTTACCGCCCTTAGTCACATTTAATACAGGCGCAGGCTCAAGCCTTGAGACAGCAACACCCAACATAAACACACCTAGCCGTGCAGGACAGTATCAAGGGGTTGTTACAGGCTTTAGCAGCCAGAGCACAACAGCCCTGCCCGCGCAAAGCGCTTCAAGCCTGCCCATCATAAGCCTTACAAAAGTGGATACTGCACTTCACACCTCAACCAATACACCAAGCGCAGCGCAGTTTTTGCTCCATGGAGTTAATACAACACAGGCCCTGCCAGATATTGCGATCGGCACGCGCATTATCTTTAGCCCACAAAGCGCAGCGCAAGGCTCAGCCAACGCACAAAGCATTGAACAAGCTCTGATCTCACAGGGCATTATGAGTGAAGATGATATACTCAATCCTCTTTTTAGCACCACTAAAGCCACTCAAGCTCAAGCAACAGGGCAAAGCTCAACAAGCAATATATGGGCACTTTTCCAAGAGATACAATCAGCATTACAAGCCAGTAATACACAAGCTGCTACTGGCATGAGCAACCTCATACCAAGCCCACAAAACCCGCAAGCTTTAGGCCCTGCGATGCTGTTTTTCATCGCCGCTGCGCGTGGAGGTGATCTCAATTCATGGCTTGGCGACAAAGCCATAGAGAGCTTAAACAAAAGCGATATACAGCTTCTTTCGCGCCTAAGCACTGAAAGCGCCAATCTTTCGCAAACCGCCAATGAACCTGCGGGCGGAGAATGGCGCAGCACAGTTTTACCAATGGCGTGGGATGGGCAAACCCATAAAATGGCGCTCTATTACAAACATGATAGCGATCAAGACGAACAGGAAGAAGAGGCCAGCAAAAAAGCGGGTGGACGCTCAACGCGCTTCGTTTTTGACTTTAGCCTTGATCAGGTCGGGCATTTGCAAATTGACGGTCTCTTTCGCCCCAATGCGCAAGACGGTAAACGCTTGGATATGATCGTGCGCACAGAGCAATTATTTGGTGAAGCAGCAAGAGCGCATATGCGGCGCATTTACGCCAGCGCACTGAAACAAAGTGAGATTACAGGTGCATTAGATTTTCAAGGCCCACAAGGCAATTGGCTTCAAATTGATAAGCTCAAGGCACAAGATGTTGGTATTAATGCATAAAAGCTTAAGCCTAGCGCATCAGCCTTCTTCTAAATTACGGCGATAGGTTTCGATAGCGATTTCATCCAAACCATCCATTTCTTTTTTATCCAGCTCGGCGCGCTCTTCAGCTTTTCTATTTTCTTGAGTGATCTCGACTTTTTTAAGTTCAGCAAAGGCTTGGCGCATATCTTCTTGCGCAATTTCAATGCGCTTTTCTAAATGCAGCTCTTGCTCTTTAATTTCCTCCACGCGCTCTTGCACAGCATCCCCATAAGCGCCGAGATAAGAGAGCATAGACACATCCATTTCTTGCGCTTTTATCTTTTCACGCTCAAGCTTTTCCAAACTCTGCTCGCGTTCATTTTTAAGCTCATCGGCTTTTTGATACAGATCAGCCAAGACTTTTTGCTTTTGTTCAACCGTATGGGTGCGCACACGTATCAGTGAGAAAAGATCATTATCAGCCATTTATCATGACCTTCTTATCGGCTTAGCTGTACTGGTAAAACGCGCCCGCTCTGGCTTTGCACCTGAGGCATCAGAAGGTGACACGCGTTCAATTGCTTGCTGCGCTGCGCCCTCATAGGGCATTTCCAAGATCGCGGCAAGCCTTGCAAAGCTCTCTTCTATTAATGTGCGATCATCTTTATTTTGCGTGAGAAACTCTTCAATTTGCGGATAAAGAATGAGCGCCTCATCCACGGCAGGATCAGAACCACGACGATATGCACCAAGCCTGATAAGCTCCGCCATATCCTCATAAGTGGTGATGACTTTTTTTGCCTTTCTGATCAGGGCGTTTTGTTCATCAGTCAGCGCATTAGGCATTGAGCGCGAAACAGATTTCAAAATATCAATCGCAGGATAGCGCCCGCGATCAGCGATAGAGCGATCCATTACAATATGCCCATCGACAATACCGCGCACAGCATCAGAGATTGGCTCGTTATGATCATCACCTTCGACCAAAACAGAGAAAAGACCAGTGATAGAGCCCTCACCTGGGGCGCCGGGCCCTGCACGCTCCAGCAATCTTGCTAGCTCGCCGAAGGTTGTTGGTGGATAGCCTTTTGAGGTTGGCGGTTCACCTGCGGATAGTCCGATCTCACGCTGCGCCATAGCAAAACGGGTCACACTATCAATAAGGCAAAGCACTTGCTTACCTTGGCCGCGGAAATACTCCGCCACGGCTAGAGTTGTGTATGCCGCCTGACGGCGCATCAAAGCCGGCTCATCGCCTGTTGCGACGACAACAACGGAACGCGCTAAGCCATCTTCACCTAGATCATCTTCTAAGAATTCTTGAACTTCGCGCCCACGCTCCCCGACCAGTCCGATCACTGCAACATCAGCAGAAGTGTAGCGCGCCATCATTGACAGCAATACGGATTTACCAACACCAGAGCCGGCAAAAATACCCATACGCTGCCCCTGACATGTTGCCAAGAACGCATTCATCGCTCGCACACCAAGATCAAGCTGCGCGCCTAGACGCTGACGAGATGCCGGAAGTGGAGGTTTATTCTTAAGCGGAATGGCATGCGCACCTTCATAAAGCGCGCCCTTACCATCGATAGGCTCTGCCATACCGTTAATCACACGACCTAGCCAGCGCTCATCCGGCATAATAGCAGGCGGTTTATCTTGAATGATCGCCGGACAGCCTAGCCCTACCCCTTCCAATGTCCCAAAAGGCATGAGAAGTGCATGACCATCGCGAAAACCAACAACTTCGCAGGGAATATCTTTTTCCGGTGAGGGCTTTAAATGCACAATCGAGCCAATGGAAAGCCCGCGCCCAAAACCTGCAATCTCGACCAAAAGGCCAAGGATTTTGGTCACTTCCCCATAAATTTCTTTAGTTGAAAGCTGATCTATTTGCGCTGCGACTTGTTCCGATAAACGATCCATATATACAGTTTAATGTATAATTATACTGAAACAAAGAGAATGCTTGCATTTTAGCTTGGTTTTTATTATACATAACTCAATATTTGAGTAATTATTAGAGATTAAAGATGGCCACTATTGTATATATTAATAATGCAAATGAAGAGAGTGCAACAAGCCCACTCCTCCTGCGCCTTAAAAATACATTTGAGAATACTCAAGATGAGCTAATCATCTGCAATACAAATAATCATTTCCCTCATACAAATGAGCGAGCCCCACACGCTGTAAAATCCGTTTTCATTGAAAGCAATGGTATCGAAGATAAAAATGCTATTAAATCAACCATTAAAACACTTAGCTCCAATTTTAACATCGGGCCAATCTTTTTGTTTGGGCATGATGAAGATCTTTATAAATTTAGCCAATCTAATGGCACTTTGGCGCTAAAACCACGAGAAATTGACAAAGCCATAAGTACAGTAGAAAGCTTTACAGGCCCGCTATAAAACGCCTTAATTAAGCAAGTTCTCAATAACTATTTGTTAACCTTGTTAATATTTGTTAAGATATATATTAACAAAGGTTAAATATGCCAGTGGCCTGCGCAATGTGGGCATTTGCATCTGACATAAGGGAAAAGGTATTCATGCGCGTATTATTAGTTGAAGACGATACATCTACAGCAAAATCGATTGAGCTTATGCTTAAATCGGAAGGTTATATCATTGATACAACCGATCTTGGCGAAGATGGTCTGGAAATCGGTAAAATTTATGACTATGACATCATCATTTTGGACCTCATGCTACCAGATATGGATGGCTATGACGTTTTAAAAGCGCTGCGTGATGCAAAAGTTGAAACCCCCATTCTTATTCTTTCCGGCCTTACAGAGCTAGATAACAAGATTAAAGGCCTTGGCTATGGTGCGGATGACTATCTGACTAAGCCATTTGATAAGCGTGAGCTTATCGCGCGTATTCAAGCGATTGTTCGCCGTTCACAAGGTCACTCACAATCAATCATCGAAACAGGCAAAGTTAAAGTCAATCTTGACGCACGCACAGTAGAAGTGAATGGTGAACCCCTTCACCTTACAGGTAAAGAATATGGCATTATCGAGCTTCTTTCTCTTCGTAAAGGCACAACATTGACGAAGGAAATGTTCCTGAACCACCTTTATGGCGGCATGGACGAGCCGGAAGTGAAGATCATCGACGTGTTTATCTGCAAGCTTCGTAAGAAGATCCAAGATGTAGCAGATGGCGATAACTATATCGAGACTGTTTGGGGTCGTGGCTATGTTCTACGTGATCCACGCGAGAGCTCTTCAAGCAAAGCTGCAAACGCTTAAAGCACAACTAGTCTTACACAGAATTTTTAAGAGCGGCGCTTAATTTAGCGCCGTTTTTATATGGCCAAAGAGATAAAATTTTCTGGCGTTTATCCGCTTTATGATTAATATAGCGCCCATGAACTGGACCATACCAAATATCTTATCTGTTTTTCGTTTAGCGCTTTTACCAATCATGGTGGGATTGTTTTTCATCCCTTATGAATGGGCAGCGTGGAGCTGCCTTGTGCTCTATGCAATTGGCGCGATCACAGACTTCCTTGACGGGTATTTAGCACGCAAACTCAATCAGCAAAGCGAATTTGGCGCTATGATCGACCCGATCTCTGATAAAATATTTGTGGTCACCATCCTGCTTATGCTGGTCGCTGTTGAGCGCGTTGATGGCGCAGCGGTTCTTTGCGTCGTAATTATCCTGACGCGCGAATTTATTGTCTCAGGCATTCGCGAATATCTTGGGCCTCAGGGCGTAAAAATGCCTGTAACGAACCTTGCAAAATGGAAGACAACGCTGCAAATGGTGGCGCTTGGCGTTTTAATTGTCGCGCCATATATCTGGGGCGGACAGATCATTGGTATGCTGCTTCTGCTTGGCGCTACGGGCATTACCGCTTACACAGGCTGGGGCTATTTAAAGAAGGCTCTAGAATTTCTTAGAAAAATATCCTAAAAGGCTTGGCATGAGAGATTTATACCCCATTATCCGCCCGCTCATGATGGCTTTAGAGCCGGAAAAAGCACATAACTTGTCACTTAAAATGATGAAGTTCGGGCTTGCGCCAAAATATAAACAAGCTCCTCGAGCAGAGCTTGAACAAGTTTTATGGGGGCTGAAGTTTCCTAATCCTGTCGGCCTTTCTGCAGGCTTTGATAAGAATGCGGATGTGATTGGTCCATGCTTAAATATGGGCTTTGGCTTCGTAGAGGTTGGCACAGTTACCCCTAAACCGCAAAGCGGCAACCCTCGCCAGCGCGTTTTCCGCGATATTGCGAATGAAGCGGTCATTAATCGCATGGGCTTCCCTAGCAAGGGCGTGAATGCGTTTAAAGATAATCTTGAAAAGTTTTTAGGTAGCAAAAACCACCCTGCCGGCGTTATTGGCCTGAATATCGGTATGAATAAAACGCAGAAAAACCCGGCTAAAGATTACGGGCTTTTAATCCGCATGCTTGGCCCGATGGCGGATTATATTACGATCAATATCTCCTCACCTAACACACCGGGCCTTAGGGATTTGCAACAGCGAGAGCCTTTAACGGAGCTTTTGAAAGAGATATTAGATGTGCGCCAGAAATCATGCGGCGAACACGCCCCACCAATCCTCGTCAAGCTGGCACCGGATTTAACGCCTGAGCAGCGTGAAGAGATTGCACAGGTGCTGTTAGATGTAAAAATTGATGGTATTATCCTAGGCAATACAACACTTGCACGGCCTGAGTTTTTGGATAAAGACTTCAGAGAGGAAAAAGGCGGGCTTTCAGGACAGCCTCTTACAGACAAAGCTACGGAGCTTGTTTCTGATTTCTATCGTCTGACAAAAGGGCAAATCCCTATTATTGGCGCAGGCGGAATTACCTCAGCAAATCAAGCCTATGACAAGATTAAAGCTGGCGCTTCACTCGTACAGCTCTACAGCGCGCTTGCCTTTAGAGGCCCATCCCTGATACAGTCTATAAATGATGAGTTACTATCGCTAGTGAAAGCAGACGGATACAGCAATATCTCGGAAGCGATCGGCGTAAATCACAAATAGTTAGAGACGCACATTCCTTAGCGCCTCGTAAGCTAGTTTTTTAAAAGGTTGTTATGGCGAAGGCACAAAGTAATAAACGCTATAGATCGGGCATGAATAAATTCAGAGTAAGCGCTCTGGTGTTTATTTCTACGGGCATTTTCACGCTTTTAAGCTTTATTTCCATTCCTTTAAGCATCATGGTTTTTGCGGGCTTTGCCAGTGCGCTTATGATGATGAACGAACATCAAAGACGCAAGAATTGGGAAAAGGCAAATAGCTTTAAATTCAAAGTGCTACAAAGCTCTGTTCAAGACTTACAACATGAGTCACAGCAGCAAAAAATTGATATTGCTGAAATAAGAAGAGAGCTCAAAGAGCAGCAGCAAAATCGACAGCCTATTCCGTTTTCATTCTTCAATGATGAAAGAAAAAAGCCTGCTAATGCTTATCAGATACCCCGTGCGAAGAAATCTGATTTTATGCTCGAACATGGTATAGAAACGCGTTCTGCGAGCAACAAACTTATGCCGCATATCTCTAAGATCAGAAAAGAGCGTGAAGATAAAAAGCCTGCGATACATAACAAAAGTGCGCATATCTATCAGGATAATAATTATAACGCAGAGGATTACGCTTCTTTGAGCGATAGCGTTATAGAAGAGCTGGTTGCGCATGCTTTAACCAATAAGCGCATGCAAGTCTTCGTACAGCCGATTATGCGCCTTCCTCAGCGCAAGGTCCGCTTTTATGAGCTTTATGCACGATTGCGCGCCAAGCCTGGTCTATATATCCCTGCTGCGCGCTATATGCCGATTGCTGAGCAGAATAAGATCAAGGGACGGATTGATGAATTAGTTTTAATGGAATCCTTAAGAACAATCGAGGAAAGCGCACATTTAGAGCGCGCCGCACCGTTTTTCATCAACATCACCAAAGACACAATCAAAAACGCTACGTTCATGAAGAAGCTCCTCCCTTTCCTCTCTAAGAACAAGCACTTATCATCACGTCTTATTTTCGAAATGGCGCATATCGATTTCGAATCTTTAACCCCTTCCATGTATAAAATCGTTGAGGGTTTAGGCAAAATCGGATGCGCGTTTTCCATCGATCATGTCGATCATCTATCCTTTGATCTCTCGCTCATGCGACGTATGAATGTGAAGTTTGTTAAAGTAAAACCTTCACTCGCCCTTAAAAAGCAAGATCAAATGGCGCGCTGTAAAAATGGTATGGAAGCCCTTGGCATCTCCATCATATTCGAACAAATAGAGAGCGAAGAAACATTAAGGCAGATTTTAAATTTTGAGCCGCAATATGCGCAAGGCTACCTCTTTGGCAAGCCTGACCTACAGGGTGCATTCAAAACGCGAGTGCGTGCAAAGCGTAACGGTATCCGAGAACAATTCGGCTAATTCAGCTAAAGCGGGTTCAATTAAAAAGCCTGCTTAAAATACGTGTTGAAAAATATGCCTTGAAAACCATGTATTGAGACTCGTAGCCTTGATTATAATGCTTTATGTTTAGAGAGATTTCTAAAATATAAAAAGGATTACAGCATGAGATCAGGATTAATTTTTTCCGCCCTTTTAATATCTGCTAGCCTCTCTTTTTCTGCTTCACATACATTCGCGCAGCAAAGCTTAGACGCCACAGCAACAGAGCTTGCGCCTGCAACTGAAGCACAAAGCGCCTCACCCTCTCATGCCATCGCGCTTCACGGCAGCCCTAAATATCAGGCGGATTTCGCGCATCTTGATTACGTGAATCCGGATGCCCCTAAAGGCGGTAAGATTAAGCTGAGTGCTGTTGGGAGTTTTGACTCCTTAAACCCTTTCATCATCAAAGGCACGGCGGCCTCTGGCATGAACTTTATTCGTTCTGGCCTTGTCTATCAGAGCTTGATGCAAAATAGCTGGGATGAGCCTTTCACGCTCTATGGGATTCTAGCGGAGAGCATTGAAGTTCCAGAGGATAAAAGCTGGGCAATCTTTAATTTAAGAGCTGAAGCGCAGTGGGCTGATGGAACAGATTTAACAGCTGACGATGTCGCATGGACCTTTGAGACCCTCACCACAAAAGGCAATCCATTTTTCAAAGCCTATTATGGCGATATTGAAGGCACTGAAATATTAGGGCCTAAGCGCATTAAGTTTAACTTCAAAGTTTCTGGCAATAACGAGCTGCCTTTGATTATTGCCGAGATGTCGGTGNTACCGAAACATTACTGGGAGCGCGAAGAAAATATATTTGATCAAACATCNTTNAAGCCNCCATTAGGAAGNGGGCCATATGAAGTTGCAAGCGTNGAAGCTGGACGTCAAATCACCTANAAGCGCCGTGATAATTTCTGGGCGGAAGANCTTCCTTTTTTCAAAGGNTTTTATAACTTCGACACTATTACTTATGATTATTACCGCGATAATAACGTGGATTTAGAAGCGTTTCTCTCTGGTGAATATGATGTGCGCCTCGAGAACATGGCTAAGCTTTGGGAGACAGCCTATAACGCCCCGAGCATCAAAAATGGCCAGATCATTAAAGAAGAGATCGCGCATAACCGCCCTGCTGGCATGCAAGCCTTTATCTATAATATACGCCGCGAGGTTTTTCAGGATGAAGCAGTGCGCGAAGCTTTGAGCTATGCATTTGATTTTGAATGGTCTAATGCGCAATTCGCTTATGGTGAGTATATTCGTACCGATAGTTATTTTGAGAATTCCGAACTTAGCGCCTCTGGACTACCTGAGGGAGAAGAGCTGGAGCTTTTAAAACGCCTACAGGCTGAGTATCCTCAAGCGATCCCTGAGAGCGTTTTCACGCAAAGCTATGTCGTGCCTAAAAGTAACGGCAAAGGCGGCAATAGAGCCAATTTAAAAACAGCGCAAAAGCTTTTAGATGATGCAGGCTATAAGCTTGGCAATGATGGTGTGCGCGCAAAAGATGGCGTGCGCTTGGAGTTCGAAATCCTAGATTCTAATCCGCAATTTGAACGCTGGGTTTTGCCTTTCGTGAAAAATCTTGAGCGCATTGGAGTGAAAGCTAATTTCAGAGTGGTTGATACAGCGCAATTCCAAAACCGTGTGACAGAATATGATTTTGATATGGTTATTGGTGGCTTTGGTCAATCGGATTCCCCAGGCAATGAGCAACGTGATTTCTGGGGCAGTGAAAAAGCAGATATCCCAGGATCACGCAATTATATAGGCATTAAAAACCCAGCGATTGATCAACTGATTGAGGAGCTTATTCAAGCAAAGAGCCGTGAGGATTTGATCATTCACTGCCGAGCACTGGACCGCATATTACTACAGGGTCATTACGTGATACCGATGTGGCATTATAATAAGTGGCGCATAGCTTACTGGTCACATATACAAAGACCAGAAACGCTATCTGGTATTAGTCCACTTATTACAGATACCTGGTGGGCTGAAGCGCCTTAAAAGAAAAACGTATTTTTGAGTAAAGAAAGAATAAGACTATGAAGATTGCTATTGCTATCCCGGCGCGTTATGCCTCTAAGCGCTTTCCTGGTAAGCCCTTAGTTGAAATTGACGGGCAAAGCATGCTGAGCCGTGTTGTTAAGCTGGCTCGGAAAGTTGCAAAGCCTTTTGAGGATATCGATATCTTTGTCGCGACAGAGGATGAGCGTATCGCAGAGCATGCTCAGAAAATTGGCGTAGAATGCGTCATGACTTCAGATCTTTGCGAAAGCGGCTCAGACCGCACATTAGAAGCGATCAAAGTGCGCGAGGATAACGGCATAGAGCCACCTGACTATGTTATCAATCTGCAAGGGGATGCGCCTTTTACACCGCCAAATGTTTTAAAGGCGATGATTAAAGCCATTGAGGAAAACCCGCATGCGCAAGTTCTCACCCCTGTTCATCGTTTGAGCTGGAATGATCTGGACCGCTTACGAGAGAGCAAAAAAGATACCCCCTTCAGCGGCACGACAGCGATCGTGAATAATGAAGGCTATGCGATGTGGTTTTCAAAAAACATTATCCCTGCCATCCGTAAAGAAGCCTCACTGCGCGAGAAAAGCTCGATCTCCCCTGTATATCAGCATATGGGGCTTTACGGTTTTCAGCTTAAATTCTTAAAGCATTTCTGTGCGTGTTTACCTGGCACCTATGAGCAGCTTGAGGGCTTAGAGCAATTACGAATGCTAGAAAACGGGATTAAAATTACGGCTGTTGAGATTGACGATATCAAAGAAGGTGTTATCCAATCTGGTATTGATACGCCAGAGGATGTGGCACGTGTTGAGCGCTTACTGGCCTCTCAAAAGCAGAAAAAACAAGAGAAAAAGGCCTCCTAAGCCATGACACGATTAATTATTGCACGCCATGGCAACACCTTTGATCCACAGCAAACCCCTACCCGTGTTGGCGCACGCACTGACTTGCCTCTTGTTGAAAAGGGCCGCGCTCAAGCTGAAGCGATTGGACAATATTTGAAAGCGAACCAGCTTATTCCTGATGTGATTTATAGTTCGCATCTACAGCGCACCATTGAGACAGCGAAAATTGCCGTAAAGGCGAGCGGTGTTTCAAACCCTGTTTATCAGCTCGATATTTTTAATGAGATTGATTACGGCCCTGATGAGAATAAAACCGAAGAGCAGGTTATAGCGCGCATTGGTAAAGAGGCGATTGAAAAATGGGATAAGGATGCGGATGTCCCTGAAGGCTGGCTGGTTGATCCAGATGAAATCATTAAAAACTGGATTGATTTTGCCGAGCAAATTCGAGCGCATGATGATAATGAGACCGTGCTTGTTGTTACATCTAATGGCACAGCCCGCTTTGCGCCCTATATCACTGGCGATTATGAAGGATTTAGCAAGGAGCATTCTATCAAGCTTTCCACTGGCGCTTTAGGGATATTAAATTTCATTGATGATAAATGGCAGATTCAGGACTGGAATTTAAGACTATAAATCAATAACTTATCACTTTTATTTGTCATAATTGCACATTCACTGTACAATCACTACCATAAGTTAATAAATTATTAGTGTTTTGCGTGGGGTTTTATGAGTTTAGAGTTAAGTGGACAGGTGTATCCAGATACAAATATTGGTTACGTTTTAAGTGATGTTTTTGAGGAAGTGAAAGGTCAGATACATAGCGAATATGTACCAAACCTGCTTTTGAAACGCCGCATTGAGGGGCATACATGCTCTATTGCGCCACATAACGAAAGTGTTGAGACGACAGATAATGAGCAGCTCAACTTGCTGCTTTTCACAAAAGATGAAAGTGATTTTGTAACGACGCGTTATATATCACCGGAAAGCGAGTATGGACTTGCTATTCTCTCAGAAAATTTTGATGAAGCACTTGCAATCGCAGATGATAATTTGCGCGCCAATCCTAATGATTTCAATGCACTCTATGATAAAGCTTATGCCAATGACGCCTTGGGCAAGCATGAGGAATCACTGAGGCTATATCAGCTCTGCACAAAGCTAGATGCGAATAGCGCTGTTGCGCATAGATCTATTGCACATTCACTGGCTATGTTGGGCCGCGATGAAGAAGCGCAGGCTAGTTTTGATAAAGCGGCGGAGCTGTCTGGTGATGTTATTGATCAGTATAATTTATATAGAGTTCATATGCATAATGAGAATGATGAAAAAGCGTTTGAGTTTTTTGAGCGTGCAGTTGGTGGCTCACCCCGCTCATGGGAGGGTTTAGTTTTCCAAGACCATATCAAGGATGCTATGAGTGTTAACCCATTAAAGCAGGAGCCTGCAAAAACGCCAGCGGCAAATGATGCTGATAACTTCAGCAAGATTACTTGCCCAAGCTCAATAGCATTGCACTAGAGAAGCAAATAGCTTACATAGTGCTTTTATGAGCAATGAAAATTACCGCATAACCGCCATGGAAGAAAAGCTCGCGCATTTGGAAAAGATGTGTGAAGAGCTTAGCGATCTCGCTAATGAGCAAGGCACTATGATTGGCTATCTCAAGGCCAAACTTAATGTCGCGCATTCTAAACTTGAAGCTTTAGAGCAAGATGTTCACTCACAATCTGGCGATAACGATCAAGGATTATCGGTTAGCGAAATCGCAGCGCGCGATAAACCACCACATTATTAATCCGTCATCTTAATTGCGGATATCAGAGAGGAATTTTTCAACCTCTTGTTTGAGATGCTGTGCTTTTTCCGAAAGTGATGATGAAATATCACCTAAACGGTCAGATTCATCATTTGTTGCATTAGCACTATTATAAACACTTTCCGCTGAACCCATTACATTTTGAACGCCTTGCGCTGCATTTTGCGCGCCACCTGCGATCTCTTGTGTTGCTGCACCCTGTTCATTCATGGCTTCGGAAACACTAAGAAGCATTTGCGCCATATCATTTATGATCGCTTCAATCTCCTCTATTACGAGGACTGTAGAGCCCACAGACGATTTCACGGATTCCACTTGCTCACTGATCTCGGCTGTTGCCTCTGCTGTCTGTGAAGCGAGTGATTTTACTTCATGTGCGACAACGCTAAAACTTTTGCCAGCCTCGCCTGCGCGCACAGCTTCAATAGTTGCGTTGAGTGCAAGCATATTCGTTTGACCTGCAATATCATTAATCAGCTCAATCACGCCATTAATGCGTTCTGCTGATTCTTGTAATGCCGTGATCGCGCTTGTTGCTTCACGAGATTTTTCTACTGCGCGGCTAGAAACCTCGCTTGAGCGGGCAATTTGCTGTGTCACGCCATTAATCGAAATTGAGAGTTGTTCCGCTGAATTTGCTACAGAGTTCGTATTATCTGCAGAATGTTCTGCACTGGTTTTTAATGTATCAGAGTGCTGTAAGCTTGTTTGCGCCACACCGCCTAGTGTATTGGCTGCGGATGAGAGGTTAGAGACGGAACCTTGCAAATCGGCTAAGAAATCCTTTATGCGCGCATCAAATATATTAATGCCGCTTTCAAGCTTATCAGCACGCGCAGCGCGGCAAGCATCTTCCTCTCGTTGTTTAACATGCAACCTTTCATTTTCTGCAAGTTTTTGCACAAAGGTTTGCAAAGTGCGCGCCATATCGCCGAACTCATCATGTCTTTCCACATAAGGAATATCGGTTTCCAAATCTCCAGCAGAGACTGTTTTCATTGCTTGCGTTAGCTTCCAGATTGGCCTGGCAACACGACGCAGGACAATAACAAGCGCAAAGATTACTACAAATGTTGACACAACACCTAAACCAATTGAGCCATAAAGCTCATATAACGCCATATGCGAGGCGGTTGATTGATAATCTTTCCATGCTAAAAGCATAAGCATAGCATTGGCTAATGTGCCCATAAACGCCAACATCACAACAATGAGAATAATGAGATCGCGAACTTTAAGATTTATACCGAGCATCTTTTTCGACATGCGTTTTTACCGCCTTCATAGTTTTTTATTAAGGATGTTAACGCAGTAAAACTGATTCTATCAGAGATGGGGGTGAATATCAGCAATTTAAAAAATGGGGCTGCACAGGCTGTGTTTAAGGCGCTATTGTAGTTTTTATGGCGATATATATCTTTAAAAGACTGCTTCTTATGCTTCCGACATTGCTCGGGATTTTACTGCTGAGCTTTGTCATTATCCAGTTTGTACCGGGCGGGCCTGTTGAGCGCATGATTGCTCAGCTTCAAGGTCATGGAACTGAGGCGACGGCACGCTTTGGGGGCGGCGCTGGCGGTGATGCTGGCGCATCAATGGGCGGCGGCGCGGCGGGCAGCGCGTCAAAATATCGCGGTGCGCAAGGCTTAGACCCAGAGTTCATAGCAGAGTTAGAAGCGCTTTATGGTTTTGATAAGCCTGCATATGAGCGCTTTTGGATTATGCTGAAAAATTATGCGAGCTTTGATCTCGGCACGAGCTATTATCGTGATATTGGCGTCGCAGAGCTTGTAATTGAAAAAATGCCGGTATCGATTTCTTTAGGGCTATGGTCGACATTGATTATCTATCTTATATCCATCCCGCTGGGCATTAAAAAAGCTGTTAGGGATGGTAGCGCTTTTGACGTCTGGACAAGCGCCGCTGTATTTATTGGCTATGCGATCCCCTCTTTCATGTTCGCGATTTTATTGATCGTACTTTTCGCAGGGGGGCGTTACCTCGACCTATTCCCTTTACGTGGCCTTATTTCAGATAATTGGCAGGATATGAGTTTCATCGAGCTCGCACTGGATTATATGTGGCATATGGTTTTGCCAGTCGCTGCGATGGTGATTTCCGGCTTCGCCTCATTAACCTTGCTCACCAAGAATTCATTTTTAGATGAGATTGGAAAGCAATATGTATTAACCGCAAAAGCCAAAGGCCTTGGCGAGCGTCAAGTTTTATATGGGCATGTCTTTAGAAATGCTATGATCATTGTGATTGCGGGCTTCCCTGCCGCTTTCGTGCATATCTTTTTTACAGGCTCGCTGCTTATTGAGGTTATCTTCTCGCTCGATGGGCTAGGCTTATTGAGTTATGAAAGCGTGATTAACCGCGATTACCCCGTTGTTTTAGGCACGCTTTATATCTTTGCCCTCATCAGCCTTGTCATGCATCTTATCCGTGATTTGGTTTATGTGATGGTTGATCCTCGCATTGATTTTTCATCAAGGGGGGCGTAATCGATATGGCATTTTCTCCGATCACACAGCGCCGCTTCGCACAGTTTAAAGCCAATAAAAGAGGCTATTGGAGCTTATGGCTTTTTATGCTGCTTTTCGTTTTAACGCTTGGAGCAGAGCTTATCGCTAATGACAAGCCGATCTTGATCTCTTTTAAAGATCATTATTACTTTCCTGTCTTCAAAGCCTATCCTGAAACAGTCTTTGCCGGTGAAGATGGTTTTGAAACCGAGACCGAATATCGCGATGAATTTGTCGCAGATATCATCAATGAGCATGGCTGGATGCTCTGGCCGCCGATACGTTTTTCTTATGATACAATCAACTATGATTTAAGCGCCCCTGCCCCAACCTCTCCTGATGGCACAAACTGGCTCGGCACGGATGATCAGGGCCGTGATGTCATGGCACGCGTTATCTATGGTTTTCGTATCTCTGTCCTTTTTGGTTTGAGTCTTACCTTTATTAGCTCTCTGATAGGGGTTGCGGCTGGTGCGGCGCAAGGCTATTACGGCGGCAAGCTTGATCTTGTCATGCAGCGCATTATCGAGGTTTGGGCTTCTATGCCATCGCTTTATATCCTCATCATCTTCTCTTCTATTTTTATTCCGGGCTTTTGGACATTGCTTGCGATCTTATTGCTGTTTAGCTGGGTCAGCCTTGTTGATGTGGTACGCGCAGAATTTCTGCGTGCACGTAATTTTGACTATGTCCGCGCTGCGCATGCTTTAGGCGTATCAAACCTCACCATCATTCGCCGTCATGTGCTGCCTAATGCGATGGTGGCGACAATCACATATATGCCGTTCATTTTAACAGGCTCAATCACGGCTCTAACATCGCTTGATTTCTTAGGGCTTGGTTTGCCGCCAGGTAGCCCCTCTTTAGGGGAGTTACTCGCGCAAGGGAAGAATAACCTCCATGCGCCGTGGCTTGGCTTTACTGCTTTCGCTTCACTGGCTCTTATGCTCAGCCTATTAACCTTTATTGGTGAGGCTGTGCGCGATGCTTTTGATCCGCGTAAAACGGCACTTTAAATGACATCATAATGCACCCCAACTTTTGACATAACACTAAACACTATGTTAACACTTTAAAATCTATGATCAAATTGGATTTTAAATAATGATTAAAAAACATTCTGATTTAAAGCTTGAAGCCTTTCTAAGTAAAACTGACAGAGACTTTAAAATTTCTGAACTGCTATATAAGCTTCACTCCCCTGCTATGCCGCATAAGCGAGAAATCAGTGACCCGCCATATTCTGAACAGCTTAAAGTTTTGTCGTTTCATGAGGTGAAACGTAAATATAAAGCTACTTTTAATGAGCTGTCCGCACAAAATTGCTTTGCTCTTGTAACTTATAGAGGAAACCCCTTAGGCTTAATGATTCCAATACATTGGATCCCTCAGCTAAAAAAAAGACTTTCTCTTTCGAATGTAATAAGTACACCGGTTAAAGAGATGAATAGATCTGGCCATAAGAGCTTTATTCAACTGGATATGGCGGATATTCTTATTCGGTATCTGAACAAGAAAGCAGTTGGCGCCCTTCTTTCACACAGGCATTTAAAAGACGTTTTAGAATATGCCAAAGACATGCCCCAGCAAAATGCGGCTGATACAAACAGTCATGTTCTCGCTATATCTGAGTCTTCTTTGCATAGCCTGATCATTGCTGTATTCAATTTTAACGCTATGCCATACACAAACAGAGATATCCCAACTATCCATAGGATTACAAAAATAAATACAGAAGATATTATTCTTACAAATCAACCGCACATAATAGATGCACTTATTTCCAAGCAAGACATTGTCAATCTTAGACGTGTAAATCATAAAAGTGAGAAATTCAAATCAAGCATATATGCCGCATACACACGAGCTATAGATGCAAATGAAGCAACGGTTTTCAGAACAAAAAGTGATTATTTAGCAATGGTTACTGATACTATTTCAAACATGCTTACTTTGGAAAATAAATAAGCATTATAGCTATACTGATTTTATATTGCTGTTATGCGTGCAGTGATTCATAATAGTTATATGAGCACTATACGAAATTCAATTGCGGCATTAGAAGATGAAATCACAGGCTATCGCCGTGCGTTACATGAAAATCCAGGCACAGCCTATGAGGAGTTTTTTGCGAGCGATCTTGTCGCGGAAAAACTTACCGAATGGGGCATTACGTTTGAGCGCGGCATAGCGCAGACTGGCATTGTTGCAACCATTAAAGGGCAAACAAATAAAAGCGGCAGAGCCATCGCTTTGCGCGCGGATATGGATGCACTTGATATCGTCGAAGCCGAAAACAAAGATCACCGCTCCAAAATTGAAGGCAAGATGCATGGCTGTGGGCATGATGGGCATACAGCATGCTTACTTGGCGCGGCAAAATATCTATCCGAGAATAATGCTTTTGACGGCACTGTTCACCTTATCTTCCAGCCTGCCGAAGAAGGGCATGGCGGCGCATATAAAATGCTAGATGAAGGGCTGTTAAGCAAGTTTCCATTTGATGCTGTTTTTGCGCTGCATAACTGGCCGAGCTTGCCTAAAGGGACGATTGCTTTGCGTTCTGGCCCTATCATGGCGGCGGCAGATCGCTTTGACATCACGATCAAAGGCGCTGGCGGACATGCCGCCTACCCTGAGCGATGCCTTGATCCAATTATTATCGGCAGCCATATCGTGCAAGCCTTACAAACCCTTATTAGCCGCTCAATAGATCCGCAGCAGCCTGCCGTTATTTCCATCACTAATTTTCATGCAGGGACTGGCGCTTTCAATGTCATTCCTGATGAAGCGCATTTAAATGGTACCTTGCGCAGCTTTGACCCAAAGATACGTCAAAAGCTGACTGAACGCATCACCCAGATTTGTGAAGACACAGCCAAGCTTTATGGCGCAACTGCAGAATGTGTTTTTGATGAAGGCGGCTATGATCCTACGATCAATAGCGAAGAAGAAAGTACATTTTGCGCAGAGATTGCCCGCTCGATAGTTGGTGCAGATAATGTGAATGAAAGCATTAACCCTTCAATGGGCGCAGAAGATTTTGGCGCTATGCTCGCGCAACGCCCTGGCTGTTACATCTGGATGGGGCAAGGCGAAGCAGATCCGCAGAGTAATCACAATCAAGGACTACACACACCGCGTTATGATTTTAATGATAGTATCATTCCGCAAGCCATTGAATATTGGGCGCGCGTTGTTGAACGTTACTTACCGCTAGAGCGCTAGCTCCCCACTCTACTGTAAGAACACCAGCCAATAAAAAAGCCGCTCAATAAAGCGGCTTTTCAATAATGCGTTGGCTATTTCCAAATCCTAGAAACCGTCGCGTTCGCGGCGTTTACGATCCATCTTACGTGAACGACGGATAGATTCAGACTGTTCGCGTGCCTTCTTTTCAGATGGCTTTTCGTAGTAGCGACGAAGCTTCATTTCGCGGAAGATACCTTCACGTTGCATCTTCTTTTTCAAAGCGCGTAGAGCTTGTTCTACATTGTTATCGCGTACGTTTACACTAACCACAGTGCATCACTCCATTTCTAATGTTGTGCCGATTAAAATATTTAAGCGGCGGATTTAAAGTCCTTCTTACCTACCCGCTGGGGTTGGTAATTGCAAGTAAAATGTTGCTTAAAGTATAATTATAGCCTGTTTTCACGCTTTTTGGCAAATTTAAGTCCTAGCCAATTAAGGCCGGTTTAGCTGGCTTTTCGGGTCTTTAAATTCAGCGCAGCTTCTAGCAAAGCCTTTGTATATTCTTGCTTTGGATTTTCAAAGATATCTTGAGCGTTACCCATCTCAACGACTTGGCCATCCTTCATCACAATCAATTCATGTGCCATAGCTTTGACCACGCGAAGATCGTGACTGATAAAGAGATATGATAAATTATATTTAAGCTGCAGCTCTTTTAGCAGCTCAACCACTTGCGCTTGCACGGAGACATCCAGCGCACTTGTTGGCTCATCCAGTACAATGAATTTCGGTTTGAGCGCTAGCGCACGTGCGATCGCTATACGCTGGCGCTGCCCACCAGAGAATTCATGCGGATAGCGGTGGCGCGTTTCAGGGTCCATATGCACTTCTTGTAGTGCTTTTATGACGAGCTCTTCACGCTCGGCTTTAGAAATATCTTTGCGATGGATTTCCAGCCCCTCGCCAATAATTTGCCCGACACTCATACGCGGCGAGAGCGAGCCGAACGGGTCTTGAAAAACGATCTGCATATCAGCTCTTAGAGGCAGAAGCGCCTTACGGTTTAAGCCGTCAATTTGCTGCTCTTGAAAACTTATCTGACCTTCAGAGCTAATAAGGCGCAAGAGTGCAAGCGCAAGCGTTGATTTACCAGAGCCGCTTTCACCCACGACGCCTATTGTTTGCCCTTGATGCGCTGTAATATCAATATTATCGACCGCCTTCACTACTTCTAAGGGCTTACCAAAAAGGGATTTTTTGGATGTGAAATGCACCTTCACGCCAGCGCCTTTTAAAATCACAGGCGCTTCAGGGTTCGCCGGAATAGCCTCACCTTTAGGCTGCGCCCCTAGAAGCATTTTCGTGTAATCATGCTTAGGGTTTGCAAAAACGGCTTTCGCTTCACCCTGCTCGACCATTTCACCATTTTTCATCACACAGATTTTATCAGCCATTTTCTCCACCACTGAGAGATCATGCGTAATCATAATTAGCGCCATGCCGAGCTTTTCTTTGAGCTCTTGCAAAAGTTCTAAAATTTGCGCCTGAATTGTAACATCGAGCGCGGTTGTCGGCTCATCAGCAATTAACAAATCAGGGTCATTTGCCAAGGCCATAGCGATCATAACGCGCTGACGCTGGCCGCCAGATAATTCATGCGGATAAGCATTTAAACGTGTTTTTAAACGTTCTAGCCCTACCAAATCCAAGAGCTCTAAGACGCGCTGCCTTGCTTGGCTTTTCTTCATCTTTTTATGAAGAAACAGCACTTCGGAGATTTGCTTTTCAATTGTATGAAGTGGGTTGAGCGCTGTTAATGGCTCTTGAAATATAATGCCGATTTTATTGCCGCGAATTGTGCGCATAAAGCTCTCAGGCTGGGCGATCAGCTCTTGGCCTTTAAAAAGGATTGAGCTTTGCGGCGTGTGTGATGCGCTCGCGGGTAAGAGTTGCATGATTGATAAGGCGCTAATTGATTTACCAGAGCCGCTCTCCCCGACCAAAGCCAGTGTTTGGCCTTTATTAAGCGAAAAGCTAATATCTTTAACAGCGTCAAAAACGCCAGAAGGTGTTTTGAAGCTTACAGAGAGGTGTTTAACGCTTAGCAATGATTCATCCATATATCCTTTTTAACGGACTGCTTCATCAGAGTATAGAGCGTTTTAAAAGTTATAAACGCAACCGCCCTCTTAATGATAAATTATAGCACTCACCGCGCGCGCTATTGCTTAGTTACCTTTTATTAAACTTTACCCCCTATAATTAGCCATAATAATTACAAGCTTTTGGGGGCACGACATGGGCGTTTTATACAGAGTAATCAGAGATATGATTAACAGAGATAAGGCTGAAGCGGTAGATTTTAATATCGACAAACATTCTCTCTGCTTAGAGGAAGTAGAGCCTTATATTATAGATCATTCTGTATTGCAAAATGTACGGGAGCTTAACGAAAAGCAGCAACGAACATTAACTTCAGTTGCTGCGGACTATTGCAACACTTATGGACAAAATCCCAAAGCCGCTATAGAGGGTTATAAAAGTTTAAGCGACGCGTTTCGTGCTAATGCGAGCGATACGCAAGCAGCGCCAGATGCACCAGCGCATACACAGGATGCGCCATCAGCGGACACAAATATCAATCCTCCCCCAACTATTCCGATCCAACCAGCTAGACAATAAATGGTTTGAGGTCGCGAAATATGCCAACATCTCCTCAAAATCCGTCGGAAAATCCAGATGCTATTATAAATCATTATAAGGGCAGCAATGGCGATGAATACGATACCAATAAAGTCAATAGAGCGAATGCTTATGCACTTGTTATGAGCGCTAAAGTTGGTTCAGAACTCTTAAAAGCCCAAATAGTCACAGCCAAATTATTTGGCAAAATGTGTATTGTTTCATCAGCAGCAGGTACAGCCGCTGTCGCCGGCTTACTCGAAGCCATGGCTACGCGACAGAATGAAATAGCTAAACTTGCGTTGGATACACATCTTATATCTGAAGAAACATATGAGGCTTATCTTGAGTTTAACAGGGAACTTATAAATGTTATGCATACGGAGAATATTGTTGGCCAAGGACCAGCTGCCCTAGCGACGGGCATTCTTTTAGAGCTTCACACGCGAGATGCATTTAAGAAGTTTTCCGATGAACATCATTTACCCAGCGTTGTACATGATGCATTAAGTATGTCCATTATTCCAACAGACTCTTTTGCAGAAGAACTCGATAATAGTCTTCAGGATGCACTTTTAGACAACTCTGATCCCCTACCTCCCGAGCTAGAAGCGCTAGCAAAAGCTAAAGAAGCCCTTATAACAGCAACCGAAATCGCTTCAAAACCACCACGGAAATATGATTTCAATATGGAGCAGATTCTTACAGATGAACAAGAAGCGGAAATCATCAGTCAGAATAGTGAAAATAAAAACAATGCGTTACTTGGCTATTTACAAGAATTATACAAAGTGATGGAAAACCCTGATACGGCGATAATGCTTATGGATCGCATAGACCCAGATGATACTTTTGAACTCGCCCTAAATTTTGCAATACATAACAATGATATCAGCGGCATGGATCCACGCTGGCAAGAGCTTAAGGATTTAAGAGATAGATCTAGCAGAGGTGGAAGCCGTAATCCTGAGAGAATTGCAGCGCAACAAGCATATAACAGGCTAAAACAAGAACTAAAAGAGGATCCTGAAGCCTGTAAACAGGCTATAATTCTTAATATCAACGGTGAAGCTGCTGGCCCTCAAGAGCCTATTTTTGATATTGCAGAGAATGCCCCCACCGAGCAAAAACTTAAATCTTCAGGTATCGAGCAGGAACAACATGTTAAAGTCAGCTCAACGGATCCTGATAAAATGCTTCCACAAAGTGTTAATCGTGATATTGTTATAGAAGTTGCAGCAAATGGCAATGAGCGCAGCATGAGCCAAACAGATCTTGATGTTAACGCTAACCAGCAGCCTGCACTTAACAATAACACAATAAGCATGAGCTAAGCTTTTATGGCTGACGAAAATGATTTGCCGCCCGTCGAGGACTTACCTGTTCTCAATGATGCGACGGACACAATGGATATGTCGATAGCAGTCGGTGGTTCAGGAAGAATTTACATCTTTCATGAGAAGCCTTTTGCTGAGCCACTAATAGGTGTTGAATATAATACAGAGTCAGGGCTTTTTGTGTTTATTTCTGAAGAAGGTCGTTTGCAGCCTATTGGCCTCACAATCCCCCCTCAAATCGCAGAGTCCCTTGAACAGCAAAACTTTATTACACTGACATATCTCGTCGATAAAATAGAAAAAGACGTTATCGAGCTGCCTCTTGTAACGCAAAAATATCAATAGATGTAAATTGCATACTACCCACCAATTCATTGACATAACAATAAATCCTCATTATATATACTCAAAATAGCGATAAATGAGTAAATATGAAAAAATTTAAGGAACAACGAAGAGAGGCAATGGCTTTATTAATAAAGCTTATGAGGCGCTATATTACTGCTATACAAGTAAAAAACTCTCTCAATCGAACATGCCTCACTCGCTGTTAGCCCAAAAGCTCGTCCATGAGCTTCTTCCCGAATATAAGAATTATTGTAACACCTCTAACGGAAGCTTTAATGATTACAAACTGTCTGAATCATTCGCCGATTTAGCCAATCAAAATGTTTTAAAATTAAGAATGGCCTTGCATATTACCTTAAGCACAATGGCGAGAAGACTTTGCGATCTTGACGAAGCCTTAGGCGTTACAACACCTCAATATGTTCGCACTTATGTTGACCTGCCATACGATATCTCTGTCGACCTTATAAAAAACCAAGATCTTCGCAATAATCTTAGAGATATTTTTGGGCTTTCAAATAAGCAATTTGATGAGATAAACCTCAGGGATTTAACGCACTATAATCATCAGCCTGTAACAGCCCAAGACACGCCTGCCCTTTATGCTGTTAAATAGATATAGATGCGTTTAGATAAGGTTATTTCTTAACTCTCAACACATCGTAAATCTTATCTGTGATACCTGGGTGGACAGCTTGCATTTCTGTCAGTTCAAGCTCGTGAAGTTTGCAGTTTTTATTCTCTGCCATTTTCACGATTGCGCCAGTCACATGGTGCGCTTCACGGAATGGAAGATCCAGTTTCATGACCAGCCAATCAGCCAATGCTGTTGCTGTTGTATAGCCATCTTCTGCGGCGCTAAGCATTGCATCAGTGTTGAAAGTTGCAGTTTCAAGCATGCCTTTCATCGCCTGAATACAGAGCATAATCGCATCATAGCTATCAAATACAGGCTCTTTATCTTCTTGTAAGTCTTTATTATATGCGAGCGGCAAGCCTTTTAGCACCGTCATCATTTGAATGAGATTTCCGTTCAAGCGGCCTGTCTTCCCGCGCACGAGCTCGGCTGCATCCGGGTTTTTCTTTTGCGGCATGATCGATGAGCCTGTTGACCACTGATCCGAGAGACGAATAAAGCCAAATTGCGGCGTTGCCCAAAGGATAATCTCTTCAGCGAGCCTTGAGAGGTGAAGCCCTGTTTGCGCTGCACAGAATAAGAACTCATTAGCGAAATCACGCGCACTTACGCCGTCCAAAGTGTTTAAAGTCGGGCGATCAAAGCCAAGTTTTTTCGCGGTAAAATCACGATCAATCGGGTATGGTGTGCCTGCAAGCGCGGCGCTGCCTAATGGACATTTATTTAGCCTGCTTTGGCAGTCCATAAAACGGAGCTTATCGCGATTAAGCATGCAACCATATGCATCGAGATGCTTGGCAAGTGTGATAGGCTGTGCAGCTTGAAGATGCGTGAAGCCCGGCATCACATCACCAGCATGTTTTTCGCACAGCTTAGAGATTACATTTTGTAGCGCTTCAATTTGTTCAATCACATTATCGATTGCTTCGCGTGTCCATAGGCGGAAATCTGTTGCAACCTGGTCATTACGGCTGCGGCCTGTATGCAAGCGCCCTGCTGGCTCGCCGATAATATCTTTTAAGCGGCTTTCAATATTCATATGAATATCTTCAAGATCACGTCTAAACACAAACTCACCAGCTTCGATCTCGCCAGCGATTTGCTTAAGGCCTTTCATGATTGCATCGCCATCATCTTTGCTGATAATGCCTTGCTTAACCAGCATCTCGCAATGAGCGAGTGAGCCGCGAATATCTTGCGTCCACATGCGTCTATCAATATCGATAGAGGCGTTAATTTGTTCCATGATATCGGACGGCTTTTCTTCGAAACGACCGCCCCACATTTGATTTGAATTTGTTTTTTCTGTGCTCATTTTTAGATATCTAGCATAGGGCTTGCGGAATTTACAGCGCTTATTTCATATATTTTCATTGACATAAAACATTCACCTCTATAGTTTTCTCAAATCAAACAAAGAGTTGAGGTCATAATAATGCGCTATAGTAAGATTTTCAAAAGCACAGCACTCGCACTCGCGCTGTCAACGCCAGCTCATGCAATCATAAACATGAAAAAAGACGATCCAACCGCTCAATCATGCGGAGAAGGTTTGGCGAAAGTCTTTATTGATAGAGCCGAAATAGTTAGAGAACGCCTAGATGCCATGTGCGACACTTCACCGAATGCAGCGTTCTGCCAAGACGTCAGCGCACTTAACCAAAACACTATCCAAGCTGTGCAAACCTTAATATCCGAATGCGGTATCGCTCCGAGTAAGAGACCTATCAGCTTGCCCGAGCATGCCTGCAAAGCTGGAGAGATTGAGATTAAAGCCAGCAATTCTGCCAGCCAAGAACAATCTGAAGCACTTGGTTACCTCAGCCGTTTCTGCCCAAACTAAAATGAACAGCTATCATTATTGCGGTAGGAATGTCAGGCGGATTTTATCATAAGCGTTGCCTGCATCATCTTCAGCTATAAAATCACTATAGCTTGCCACGCCTTGATCCATATAGCTGCTGTGAAGCTCAATGGTTACATCTCGATTGACAGGATAGAAAACATGCATACGCGGGTCGCGCGGATATTGCATGCGCACTTTCGTCACAGCAGGGTTTGAGTGGGTAAAATGCGCAGTGATTGGCGGATTGACCTTTATGCTCATATCCATCATATAAGGCGCGCCGTTAATAATAACATTAAAGCCGTCATATTCAGGCATAACGACAGCGGAATGATCGTGAAGCTCGGCCAGCTGATCGCTTTTATGTGCCGTTTGCACATGCGGTGTATTCATCGCATCGATGTCTCGTGGGTTTTGCGCCTTAAAATATAAAAACGCTGCTATTAAAATCACGAGAACATAAGCAATATTTTTATATTGCTGTGATGTTTTATTTTGCTGCCCCTCACTCATATAATTAATATATACGATTATAGCTTTTTCACGAAGCAGCTTTTCAGAACGAGGCCTTTAATCTCTTTTGTACGGCAGTCGATAAGCTCAGGGTCATTGGTCAGAGATATATTCTTTACTGTTGTGCCGCGCTTCACCGTTTGCCCAGCGCCCTTCACGTCCAAATCTTTAATGACAGTGACATCATCACCGCTTTGCAGCTCTGTACCATTACAATCAACGCACTTCACAGCGGCACCTTCGCTTAAGGATTCCCAAAGCGCTGGCGCGATCCCCCAATCACTCTCAGCCAATTCTTTCGCATCTTCTTCGCTCATATTCCAAAGCTCCAAAAGTGGCTCTCCTGCCTCCTCGCTAAAACCATTTAAGTACCAGCCATCGGAGTTAGGATCGAACTCGATTTCGAGCTTAACTATGTTATCTTTTTGGTGGCTAGCGGGTATTGATGCGGTGAGCTTGGACATGGATATTTCCTTTTATATTTAGAGTAAGTTATAGGCTCTGAAGAAGGGTTTTGCAGACTCAACCTCTGCTCGTTCATGAAATGTTATCCCTGATATTAGCGATATACTACCATCTTGCAAAGGCGTTAAAGACGCACGCAGTTCATCACGGATATTTTTCTTTCTGCCGATTTGGTAAAACATTTCAGATATTTTATCCGAATTCCTTTCATTTTGCCCTGTTCTATTTTCTTCTTCCCCATAGGGCAGCTCCATATCTAATACATCTCTCAAATGATGATCAGCCTCAATGAGCTCAAGTAACTTTTTATGCGGGACAACGAGTGTAGAATGTTCTTGTCTGCCAAGATAAATACGGGCATTTGGATAAAATGACTTATCAATATGCACATAATTTCCTGCTGTATGATTGCTTTTAGTGGCACGCAGTTTAAAGCTTTCAGAGAGATATTGAGGGCGTTCTGTCACATATGTTGCCGCTTCTAATCTCGCTAACGCAAAACCCAAATCATTCAACGTTTTGGCTTGCGGATCATCGCCAGCACTCGAAATAAGCTCGCCTGACTTTCCCATTGTGATATTCAGCATTTCCACGCGCTTGCCACTTTCTTTTGAAAAATCGGCAGCGCGAGGAATATCAAAAACCTTAGTCGGGAAATCTATGTCCAGCACATCGCGCACAGTTACTGCATGCGCGAGGCGCTTTAAATTTTCAATAGCTTGTGGGTTATACTCAACCAAATTCTTACGCAGTATCCCTTGCTATTAAGCAGCTTTACCAAGCTTTTTAGCAGGTGTTTCGCCGCGGACATTTGTATTGTTGCGCAAACGCACAGCGTTGATTTTGATAAAGCCTTCAGCGTCTTTTTGGTTATAGCCGCCCTCTTCATCCATAGAGGATTGTAGCGGATCATAAAGCGCGTTTTCAGATTTACGTGCGACCGGATAAGCGCGGCCTTTAAAGAGCTGGACTTTAACTTCACCATTTACAACTTCTTGTGCTTTATCCATGAAAGTCATGAGAAGCTCAAATTCTGGAGAGAACCAGAAACCATTATATATAAGCTCTGCCACTTTAAGGCTCATTTGATCACGAAGCTTCATCACTTCGCGGTCCATCACAAGACCTTCGAGATCGCGATGTGCTTGACGAAGCACTTCACCGCCTGGTGTTTCATAAACGCCGCGAGACTTAATGCCCACAAAGCGATCTTCCACCATATCTAGGCGGCCAATACCGTGCTTAGTACCAAGCTCATTCAGCTTTTCGAAAACAGCCAAGTCGCCTGTTGTTGCTGAACCATCTGCTTCCACTTTCACAGGGATACCCTCTTTGAAGTGAATAGTGATTTCTTGCACTTCATCAGGCCATGCAGAGATTGTTGATGTGCGTGAATATACGTCTTCTTCGCACACTGCATTTGGATCTTCCAAGATGCCAGCTTCGTGGGAAATGTGAAGGAGGTTGTCATCTTCTGAATATGGTTTTTTATGTGTTGCTGTTACAGGGATGCCATATTGCGCCGCATAGTTAAGCATATCTGTACGGCCTTTGAAGCGTGTCAGGAACTCATCCATTTTCCATGGTGCAAGCACTTTGATATCTGGCTTAAGCGCATAGTAAGATAGCTCGAAACGAACCTGATCGTTTCCTTTACCTGTTGCACCATGACCAACATATTCTGCGCCTTCTTTCTCAGCAATTTCAATCTGGCGCTTCGCAATAATTGGACGCGCTACAGATGTGCCGAGCAAATAGCGTCCTTCATAAATCGCTTGAGATTTGAATGTTGGATAGATGTAATCGCGAACAAATTCTTCTTTAAGGTCTTCAACATAAACCTTGCTTGCACCCACTTTTAGAGCTTTTTCGCGCGCAGCTTCAAAATCTTCTTCCTGACCAACATCGGCGATATAGGCGATCACTTCATAGCCCTCTTCGATGAACCATTTCAAAATGATTGATGTATCAAGACCACCTGAATAGGCGAGTACGATTTTACCTTTGCTCATAGCTGTAGCGCTCCTTTATTTAAACCAATTATGTTGCAACGGCCTTTTGTAGGACAACTGGTTGAAAAATGAAAGAAAAAATTGACTCAGGCCCATCACTCAATTATACATAATGCGAAACATCAAAGGATATGTAAATGAGCAGCACAATAAAAAGTAAAAACTTGTTAAGCCTTGGCTTTGCCGTGAGTGCGGGAAGCTGGGAGCAAGATATTGATCTTGAATATAATGCCTATTTTTCCATGTCTTTCACAAATGCAAGTCTATGTGAGCAATTTGGTGACAATACCGTGTTTAGCATTGAAGAGCTCTATGCCGCTCGCCAAGAATTGAACAGGCACATCACCGAGATTGACGCGGATGTTACAAAAACAGCTTTAGGACGCAGCGCTATTAAAGAGCAATTGGCTCAAACTGCACAGATCATTGATGACACAATTCAGAAATTCTCTGGTCTGATACATCACTAAATCAATTATTTTTACATAATGTTGTATTTATTGTTGACAGAATGCTTATATAAGCGTTACAACACCTATCCATAAAACACGGACAAATAGAGGTTAAACAATGAAAAGACGCGGCCCAACAATTCCAACTAACCCAATTACAAGCAAAGCTGATTTCTCGGTTGTAAATAAAGATCAACTTGCAGCCGTTTTAGCAGACCACGCTATTCCCGCTTCACAGCATGTTAAAAGCAAGCCATCAGATTTTGAAGAAAGTATTGCTCTTAGGTATCAACCAGGCAATTTTCAATTATAATGCCCATATAAAAAAGCGCTCATAATGGTGAGCGCTTTTTTTATCTCTTCGTTTAGAGCAGCCCTTTTAGGCTGCTTTTTCTTTGGCGAATACGCTTGAAAATGCATTATCCAAATCAGCGATCAAATCATCTGGGTGCTCAAGACCGATAGACAAACGCACAAGGCCGTCTGTTACACCGAACTTATTACGAAGATCAAGCGGCACACCTGAATGGGTTGTCGAAGCCGGGTGACATGTCAAACTTTCTGAACCACCAAGAGAAACCGCCGATTTGAAGAGGCTCAAGGCATTGATCAAACGGAACACGCGCTCTTTCGGCTCATCCAAAACGAATGAGAATGTCGAACCTGCGCCAGTACATTGACGCTTATAAACCGCTTGATAAGCAGGGTCTGTGATATGTTCAGGGTGTAGCACTTTGGCTTGGATATAAGGGTTTTTCGCAATCCAGTCCGCTACTTTTGCGGCGCTATCAGCGGCACGTTCCATGCGGATTGTGAGTGTTTCTAGCGAGCGAGAAATCATCCAGCATGTGTGTGGGTCTAGGTTAATTCCTAAAGCTGAGCGTAGGCTACGAATAGGCTGACAGACTTCGCGGCGGCCACATACTGCACCGGCAACAAGGTCAGAATGCCCACCCACATATTTAGTGAGTGAGTACACAGCCAGATCAATACCTTGCGGCACTGCTTTTTGGAAGACAGGCCCCATAAGCGTATTGTCACACACTGTTAATGGACGGTGACCAAACTCTTCTTCGATTTGATCAACCACACGCACCAATGCAGCAAAATCAACCATTGAATTTGTAGGGTTGCCTGGTGTTTCAATGAAGATCATTGCAAGGCGGCCTTCTTTTGCAGCGGCGCGGCAGCTCTCTAGCATACCTTCTTCATCTAGGCCATTATCAAACTCTGATGTCTTGATGTTAAATTCTGGCAAGAATTTACGGATTAATGTTTCTGTACCGCCATAAAGAGGCGCGCTTTGTACAACGACATCGCCAGGGCGAAGATATGTCAGTAGCACTGATGAGATTGCGCCCATACCGCTAGCAAATGCGATACAGCGTTCTGCGCCTTCGAGCAAAGCGATACGATCTTCAATGATCTCAACATTAGGGTGATTAAAACGTGAATAGATTAGCCCGCCCACGCTATCGTCTGGAGCTGGCTTACGCCCTGCCATAATGTGGAAGAACTCTTCACCCTCTTCCGGTGTTGAATAGGCAAAAGTCGATGTTAAGAATACTGGTGGTTTAACCGAGCCTTCGGAGAATTCCGGGCTATAACCATAGCTCATCATCAAGCTTTCTGGCTTAAATTCATGGTCACCTATTTTGGTCTTTTTGTATTTCTTTTCGCTCATTGCTCTTCACTCTACTTGTATAAATTCTTAAGCCATATTTTCTTGATTAATGGCAAGCTGAGCGTTGATAGCATATAAGCGCCTGCCGGCACAAGGGCATGTAGCCATGCTTGCTCGACTTTCAAGAGATGGAGATAAAAGCATACAACGCCATACGTTATTAGAACGATGATAAGGCGGCGTGTCCAAGAGGTCTCCCACGCCTTGTCCGCTTCAACACGTGCATTTCTTTTTTGAATATCTTCCATATATCTTAGCCCTTCATCATTGCACGCTTCTATAACACGCACGCTTATATGCCCTTATATCGTGGTAGCTCTTTTGCGCCTAAAAATCCAGATCTATTAAAAAGCCGCGTATTTTCAACCCTATACTTAATAACTTTGACTAAAAGATATATTTTATATATAAAAGTGCTAATTTAAACACACCTTATAAGGGTTATGATGTTTCTTAAACGTAAAAAAGACACCGCCGCCGAGAAGGAGCGCGAAAAATTACTCAAAGAATATTCTCGCGCTGCATTTTTACTCTCACAAAATATGCACTTTATTAATGCCGTGGGCATCGAGGGCGTGGGCGATAAAGTTGTTACGCAAACATCAAGTAAGTCTCAGCAACTTACATATCGCTTTAAAGTTAGAAGCGGTTTCGATATCACAGACTATGAATGCTCCGAGCAAGATTTCAAAGTTATGCTTTCACATACGGCGAATGCCGCAAATGATTTACGCGCCCTTGAAACGAAAATAGGCGAAAAACAATTTGATAATAGAACTCAGAGAAATGCAGAGCGTGCATACCGCATTCTTCGCGATACTGAAAAGCTCGGGCAACTTGTTATGATTTACGAGTCTTAAGCTTATTACTCTGCTTACTCTGCGCCGATTGTCACGCCCGCATGTTTCATACACCAAGCAAGAATAGCTTTTTGTGCATGCAGGCGGTTTTCCGCTTCATCATAAATCACACAAGCTGGTGTTTTCAAAACAGCAGGTGAAACCTCTTCATTCTCATGAATAGGCATGCAATGCATAAAAATCGCGCTATCTGCTGCTTCACTCATAAGCTCTGGTGTGACCTGATAAGGCATGAATTTCTCGATTGATTTTCCTTCTTGCCCCATAGAAACCCAGGTATCGGTTACGACGACATCGGCATTCCAAACCGCATCATTCGGAGATTCACGATAAGAGACATGATCATTGGCTATATCAGGGGCGATATCTTCTGGCGTAGAAATCACAAGCTCGAAATCAAAGATAGGCGCTGCTTGCTCAAAAGTTTTCGTCACATTGTTATAATCACCAAGCCATGTGATCTTTTTACCTTGAACGCCGCCGAGCTTTTCCTCAATCGTCATCATGTCCGCCATAATCTGGCATGGGTGAGATTTATCAGTCATGCCGTTAATAACCGGCACCTTACAATAGCTCGCAAACTCTTCTAAACGCTCATGATCACTCATACGGATCATAATTGCATCCACATAGCGCGAGAGCACATTGGCAGTATCTTCTAGGCTTTCAGCACCTGAAAGCTGGATATCACCGACATTCAAAATTACTGTATGGCCGCCAAGTTGCTTCATTCCAACTTCAAAGCTGATGCGTGTTCTTGTTGATCGTTTATCAAACATCATGGCTAAAGATAAGCCTTCAAGAATTTGCGGCGGGTTAAATTTCTGCGCCTTTAGCTCATGAGCGTGGGCGAGAATTTTCTTCAGCACTTCGGGTTCGAAATCCTCAAGATCCATAAAATGTCTTGGCTCTATACTCATTTCCAAACTCTCCTACCCTTAAAGCTCGCCGAGTGTTTTTTCGATGATGGCGAGTGCTTCATCGACTTCTGATTCACTAATGATGAGTGGCGGCGTAATTCTTAAAGTGCCCTTACCAGCTTGCGTCGCCATAAGGCCATTTTTCTGTAAGCCTGAGAGAAGGTCTTTAATATCAAAGGCCGTATCTACCCCGATCATCAGCCCCTTACCTTTAATTGCAGTGATCTTATTTGAGCTGCGTTTAATCGCTTCTAAGCCAGAGAAGAAACGCTCAGACATTGCATTTACATGCTCTAAGAAGCCCTCTTTCATCATCTCTTTCATCACAGCTGCGGCCACAGCGCAAGCTAGCGGATTACCGCCATATGTCGTGCCATGTGTGCCAGGAACAAGAACCTTACCGAAGCGCTCTTTTGCACCCATTGCACCAACAGGGAAACCTGCGCCCATACCTTTTGCCCATGCAGCGATGTCTGGCTCAACGCCAAAAGCTTCATAAGCATGTAATGTACCTAGACGGCCAAAGCCTGCTTGAACCTCATCAAAGATTAGCGCGATATTTTGCTCATCACAGAGTGCGCGCAGCTCTTTTAAGAATGCGCCATCGGCAGGGCTTAAACCGCCCTCACCTTGCACTGGCTCAATAATGATCGCGGCTGTTTTATCACTGACAAGTGCCTTAACAGAGTCGATATCATTAAAGGTCGCGAAATGCACGCCCGGCAGATATGGTTCAAAGAATGCTTGCGAGTTACGCTTTTCTGTTACAGAAGCAGAACCATATGTACGGCCATGGAAGCTCTGATGGAAAGCGATAATCTCGTTACAGTGAGGCCCTTTTTCATCATAGGCCCATTTACGGGCACATTTTAAAGAGGCTTCTACACTTTCCGTGCCTGAATTTGAAAAATAAACCAAATCCATACAGCTTGTTTCAACAATAAGATCCGCAGCTTCTAGCTTTTCCTTTGTTGCGTAAGATGCTTGCACAGCCATCAAGCGTGCTGCTTGTGTTTGCAATGTTTCAAGCATTACCGGATGGGCATGCCCAAGCGAAGCGACAGCAATACCTGCTGCACAATCTAGATATTTCTTACCGTCTGTATCCCACGCATAGCAGCCCTTACCGTGATCCATAACGACAGGCTGAGGATTATAAGTTTTAATAAGCTTTTTAAAGCTGTCCTCAATAATTTTTTCTGCTTCTGTGCTCATGATACAAACCCTCTTGCTTTCACTTCCTCAGCTTTTATCTGATCAAAAAAAGTACGGAAATCTTCATCCGTCTCTTCAAAATACTTTTTCGTTACATTCTCTAATGTCGTTTTACAATCCAACTTATATTCTTTTTGGTAAAACTTAGACAAATTCAGAAACAAGAGTTTATAAGGTTCTTTTCCCTCATATTTAATGCGAAACTCTTGTCGTGTGTCGATACTAATCTCTATAAAAATTGAATTTGTTTTCGCAAAACCAAATACAGTCGCGCTAATTGCATCTTCATCATTATCGTAGCTATCTTTAAACTCAGAGATATATGTATTTATTATTTTCACAGCCTCATCCACATCAACATCATGCTGATCCTGGACACCCTCTGTCGAACATTTATACCATAGGTGTTTTTTACTCATTACTTTTTCCCTTCCACTAATTTTTGCGCCTCTATTTCATTCTCATAGGCTTCGCGATCACTTTCCATGATCAGCATTGTGCCTGGGCCGACTGGCTCATAGATTTCATTTTTAAGCGCATTATCACGCAAGCCGTTAATGAGGTGAATGCGACGAACGCCTGCCTCTAACGCGGCCTTACAATTATCGAGCTTAACTTTCATGCCACCAGTCACAGCGCCAGAAGCAATATGCCCATCAATCTCTTGATCCGTGATCAGGCCTTTAACTTGCCCATCAATTTTCACGCCATCAACATCAGAGAGGAAAATAAGCTTATGAGCTTTAAGCGCTGTGGCCATAGACATCGCGATTTTATCAGCATTGATGTTACAGATATCGCCTTGCTCGCTAATGACGATGCATGACACTGCTATAAAATCTACAGCCTTAAAGAGGCGATTTATAGGCCGCGTATGTGCGCGAGTGATTGCACCGGTAAAAAGATCTTCTGGTGTTTTTGGCACAACATCAACATCCGCCCAATCTGAAGGCACAGCATTCAAGCTTAGCCCTGAGAGATTTACTTTTTGCATAGCAGCGCTAATTGAGAGCGAGAGGTCGCCGCCAACTACATGCTTCATCACAGCCATATTTTCGGCCTTATTTATGCGCAAGCCATCTTTCTTTTCAACGCCGACACCACGCTTTAAGCTCTCTTCATCCATGGCGCGACCACCGCCATAAATCAGCAGAACCTTAATCCCTTGAAGCGTTAGCTCGCGGATATTCGAAAGCAGATTTTCTAGTGCCTTTTCATCCTCGATAACTTTACCGCCTGCTTTAATCACAAAGAGATTGTCACGAAACTTACTCTCGTAGAAAGCATTGATAAAAAATTCAGGGATGTTGTTTTTCTTTTTCATGGCTTTGATGTCCTCTTATTTACTTACAGCCGTTATTTCCTGTTCTATGGATAGAGCGTGCCGAGTTGCAGCAACCCTTCGCCTTCATCTAATCCGAACATGATATTCATATTTTGCACTGCGCAGCCTGCTGCACCTTTCACCAGATTATCAATCGTGCCTTGTGCGATAATGGTGTTGTCCGCACCCTTTACAAAGCTGAGATCAACAAAGTTTGAGCCAACAATATTTGCCAGCGCAACATTATCAATCAACCTTACAAAAGGTGCATCCTCATAAGCTTGTTCCGCGAGATCGAGTGCATCAACATCTGTTTTCAAACGGATAAAAGCATTGGCAAAAATACCGCGTACAAATGGCCCTGATGACGGCACAAAGTTCAGCTGCGTTTCATCGATTTGTGCAGCACGCGTTATCTCTGGGATGTGGCGGTGCTTATTAATGTTATAGCTTTTTAGGTTATGGCTTCTGATGGGGTGATGCGTGCCGTCTGTTGCCGTTTTACCCGCGCCGCTAGACCCTGTCACCGCGAAGATATCTGCGCTTTCAATTAGCCCTGCAAATGGGTAAAGCAGCATTTGTCCAAGCAGTGCAAAACAGCCGGGATTGGCAATTGTTGAGCTTGCAGCAATTTTATCTAAGCCTGTGATTTCCGGCAGGCCGTAAACGACGTCTTTCAAGAGCTCAGGATATTTATGCTCCTGATAAAAGCGCTCGTAAGTGCTCGCATCATCAAGGCGATAATCAGCAGAAAGATCAATCACTTTGACTTTGCCATGCAGATCAGCAACCACGTCTTGCGCTGTTTTATGTGGCAGGCATAAGAATACAACATCACTCTCTGCGCCGACTGTTTTGTGATCGGTATTTGTAATGCTCAAATCCAAATGCGCAAGATGCGGATAAACATCGCCGATCTCCACATCATCGTGCTGGCGTGAGGTTAGATAGCCAATCTCGATATTAGGATGGGCGAGCAAGAGCCTTAAAAGTTCAAGCCCTGTATAGCCTGTAATGCCAATGATTGAAGCCTTAATGGTTTTATTATGCGGCATTTTTATACTCCGTAGCCCAACGCGCGATAATAAGATCAAGCCACTGATTATCAGGCTTGAAAGCGTTATAGGTGAGGATATTTAATCTTTCTTTCAAGATGTCTTTACCAACCTGATTATCTGTCACTGGACCGCTCATCATATCGATTGGCAGACCAATACGCTGGCATTCTTGCGCTAGGCCGACAGCGCCGATTGGATCACGCGCACAGCCGATATGAAAGCGCACATGTTTCTGAATTTCTGGGTCACAGAGAATAGCATCAACACCGTATTTACCCATCAAGCCATCACCAAACTCAATCATGATTGCATCTGGGTTTGACTTTGAGAGATGATCAAGTGCGCCTTTTGCCACGCCGACCATCGTTTGACCATCAATATTAGCCGTAGAAGCAACGCCGCAATCTGTAAAGGATACTGCTTCATATACGCCGTAATCACTCATTTTATAAGTATCACGGTGTGCGCCAACGCCTGTTAGTTTTGCGCCAGCAAGCTTCATGCCCATACGGGTCAGTGTCTTTGTAATTTCGACTGCGACTGTTGTCTTACCGCTATCCATTGAGGTACCGGTTGTGATAATCAAAGGCGCACATTTCTTTAGGGATGTAAGCGGCTTGAATTTGCATGCTTGATTGATATTTAGCAATTTCCCTTTACGCTCAACGCCGCCAAGCACACGCACGCGCATAGGCTCGCCAACTTCTTTTAGATTGGCTGAAACGCACACACCTGCAACGCCACCAAAGTTAAGCAAATGGATCACATCGTCCACTTTGAGTGTTTTCGGGAGGTTACCAACAAAGCCTTGCAGCGCCATACGGTTACCCAGCGCCACAGCGATCACATCGCCTTTTTTGATTTTGGACATACGCCCTGTTGGCAATTCTAATTCATTATAGACATTTTTATCGTCTAAGACCTGTACGGCCAGCACTGTACCCATTTCACAGGACAGCTTATCAGTTAGCTTCTCTTCAGCTTTTAGCTCCAAGTTTTTGGTTACTGAGGAGATTTTATCAAATTGTATTTTGCTCATTTCACATGCTCTATCAAAAATAAAAGTTTAAACACAATGCAACTCTTTGCGCTGTCTTTCAAGACAGACAATCCAATTAAGCGTGCAATTTTTCGAGTTTTTTTTTGAAACGAGATGGGCAAGAGAAAGTGCCCGCTTAACCGGTAAAGGGTTAGCGAGGGCGTCGTCGGAAACTTAAGTTGTTTACGTTTTTGCTCATGAGCGTAATTAACGCCACTATCATTCTCTTGTCAAGTTTTTCGTTAAAAGCTATTCTATAAGCATTAGCTTTATTAAAAAAACAACGATAAGAAGATCATGATAATTTTCAAAAAAGCCCTTCAAACTTTAGTTCTCTCAGTTGCTGTTTTCACCCTCCCTTTTGACAGCATCGCTTTCGCGGAAGAGATTTGGGCGGTCTATCGCGATC
The DNA here is from genome assembly GCA_002687495.1 of Micavibrio sp. Classification (GTDB taxonomy): domain Bacteria; phylum Pseudomonadota; class Alphaproteobacteria; order Micavibrionales; family Micavibrionaceae; genus TMED27. The sequence goes on from NZAJ01000007.1 coordinate 61,499, forward strand.
CGGACAATTTATATGAAGCAAGAATTCCACATGAATATACGAAACAGGAATACTCTATCAATTTGGGCACAGGATACCAAGCAAAGTCAGACGTTATTACTGCAGAAATAAGCGATGTAAACAATCCAGACAATAAGCGAACTTACAGCATAAACTACACTCAAACACTTGGGACTAACCTGACAGGTCAGGACAAGGATGTTCTTATGGAGAAGTTAGTAAATTTACATCTGGATAGCTATGCAGCCTATAACGGCCAATTGCTAAACCGCAAAAACTTTCAGGCTACAGGCAACATTAAAATTGCTGATCTTTATATTAAATACACACCTGAAGCGGATAAAGATATGTATACCCGCATACGTATATACATATCCAGCACAGCAAAAGCCGTACAAACGATTACCGGCCCACAATCTGCTATGTTCTCGTTCCGCTCTAAAGACTATTTTAATTCCTTAAACTTGAGACCAGGCTTTAAAGAAACAGCCACATCTATGTTTGACACATGGAAAAGCTACACATCAGATTTAAATATTTTCACTGCAAAACTCCCTGAAGTTGATGGCTTATATTATTACCAAGAGCCTGAAAAATTTAGCGCGGATAATTACGAAGCCATAGTCACAAATTTTTACGACCCTATGCTTCGTCAGAATTTAGCTTATAGAATTTATGGCTATAAATTAGCAGGGACAGACGTTAATGAAAGTATCGCAACAGCTTTATTAACTAAACGGCACATCCAAAACAACAACGCTATCGTTACGGCCGCAGACTTCACTTACGAGGGAAATGGAAATATTCAAGTTATCTTCCCAATCCCACCTACTCCGCAAAATAAGAACGCGACATTTGCGCGCTTATATGCGCGCTATTCGGGTGAGCACCTTGTAGTTCAGGAAGCTTGGGCCAATGAGACCGTCATAACATCTGAGTTTTTAAACAATGTTATTAGCAATATATCCTTTCACCCAGACGGCGTAGAGCTTAACAGTGCTAAAAATACTGAAGCCCCAGCCAGCGAAGCAGCTGCTGCAGCAGAATAATTACACCAGCATTAAAGCGGCTGCATCGCTTGCTCTAGCCATGCTACACAGTCAGTATCATCAAGCTGAGGCGCCACAATTTCATAGCATTTCTTATGATAGTCATTTAGCCAAGAGCGCTCATCATCATTCAAAAGCGCTATATCAATGAGCTTTCGATCGAAGGGAGCAAAGCTGATCGTTTCAAACTCCAGCATAGCCGCGCCTGTACCATCGCAAAGCTGCTCGCTATCTTTTGTTAAGATCAGATTTTCCGTACGGATACCAAAAGCGCCTGCTTTATAATATCCGGGCTCATTAGAGATAATCATTCCAGCTTCAAAGGCTGTTTTACCGCGCGGTGAAATACTTGCTGCCTCTTCATGCACTGCCAAATAGCAGCCCACTCCATGCCCTGTGCCATGAGCAAAATCAACACCATCCGCCCAAAGCGGCGCGCGCGCTAAAGCATCAATTTGCGCCCCCACACTACCATAAGGAAAGCGCGCACGCGCAACAGCGATATGGCCTTTTAAAACTTGCGTAAAACGAAGCTTTTCCTCAGCCGTTGGCGCCCCGCCTATAGCCATCGTGCGTGTGATATCGGTTGTACCCGCTATAGCATTTTCAGCATCTAAATATTGTGCACCGCTATCGAGTAAGAGCAGTCCCTGCCCCTGTATTTTAGCGCAGCTTTTCTCTTGAGCACGGTAATGAATAATCGCGCCATTGCTCGCAAAACCACAAATAGCGGGAAAGCTCTCATCTCTAAAAGCAGGGCTTTGTTTTCTAAACTCTAAAAGTTTATCGGCTATTTCACATTCTGTTTTGTTTTGCGCATGCGCATCGAGCCAATGCATAAATTTAACTAAAGCCAGCGCATCTATTTCATGGGCTTTTTTCATCGCCTCAGCTTCACGCTCTGTTTTACAGGCTTTAGGCGCAATACATGGATCAGCTTTTGCGATCACTTCTTTAGAGAGCAGCTCTAAGGATTGCTTAAACCAAATTGGCGCATGCGATTCATCGATCATCACAGGTTCAGGGAGATGCGTCATTAAATCCGGCAAATATTCGGGCGCTTTGCATGTAAATATCTCAGCCATAGCTTGATGGATATTTTCCGGCAAGCGAGAGGGCTCAATCACCCAATCAATAGGCCGTCCATCAGCATAAATAACCGCATAGGATAAGATCGCTGGCGTACATGGTATATCTGCTCCGCGCATATTTAAAAGCCAACAGATAGAATCAGGCAAGCTTAAGATACAAGACTGCGCGCCCGCTTCCTGAAGACAGTCTTCAATATATGCTTTCTTAGCCACAACACTCAGCCCACTGATAGCTTCAGGGAATATTTCAATTTGCGAGCTTCCTCGGATCGGCTGAGCGCTCCAGATCGTATCGAGTGGATTGCTTTCCAAAGGCTTTAACACCACACCAGCTTTGCTTAAGCGCTCGATTTGCGCTGGTGTGTGAAGCCATGGGCTGTAGCCAATGACTTTACCTTTAGCATTTTCATTCAGCCAATTTTCAAGCGGCTCTTTGATCATATCGCTAATCTCATAGCAGCTTTGATCAACCTCTTGCTTGAGTTGCAATGTATAGCGCCCATCACTTTGCACCAAGGCTTTATCATCTAGGATCACAGCGATACCGGCCGATCCAGTAAAGCCCGTTATCCATGCTAAACGTTCGGCATAAGGGGCCACGAACTCGCCTTGATATTCATCAGCGCGTGGCACAATAAAGCCAGCCACATCTTGATTTTGCAATTCAGCGCGCAGCGCCTTTAATTTTTCAGATATAGTATTCATATTTGCCATCATGCTTTTTTTTGCTAATCTTGCCTAGTTGAAAAACTTAAAAAAAGAGTATCTATGCCTTATCTTCTTCTTGCCCTTGGCTGCCTTATCGGTCTTTACACGCTTTACCGCTTTATGCTCAAAGCGAATATACACCAAATCAAAGCGCTATTTCTCTCCTGTGCGCTCATTGCGATGGTGATTGCCTTGCTTTTCATGGCGGTTACTGGACGCTTAGCAGCCGCACTAGCGCTTATGGTGGCGATGGCGCCTGTCATTAAATTCATCATAGATGCTTGGAATGCTGATAAAAAGCAAAAGCAGGATGAAGAGAGCGCCGCGCCAAATTATGAGGTTAGCTCTGTTAGTGAGGCCTATCAAATATTAGGCTTAGAGGATGGCGCGAGCGCCGATGAGATTGAACAAGCACATAAGCGTTTAATCAAAAAAGTGCATCCAGATGCAGAAGGTTCAGAGTGGATGGCGGCAAAATTAAATGCTGCTAAAGACCTGCTTCTTGATAAAAAGGATTCTTGATAAAAAAGTTAAAAATAGAGAAAAACTTGAAATCTCTCGAAAAATTTTCGTATGTTAATGAGCATTCGTTGCGCTGCAATATATTGAAAAGCGCATTTGCCAACTAAGAAACCCAAAGAAAGAGAGATGTTATTTCTATGACTCAATCATCCTATAACCGCCCTATTCGCAAAGCTGTTTTCCCTGTGGCGGGGTTAGGCACACGCTTCCTTCCAGCGACAAAAGTTATGCCGAAGGAAATGCTTCCGATTAATGACCGTCCGCTTATCCAACATGTTGTTGATGAAGCGAAAGAAGCCGGCATCGAAGAGTTCATCTTCATTACTGGCCGTCACAAGAACATGCTTGAAGAGCATTTTGATTATCAACCAGAGCTTAAAGCGACGCTACAAAAGCGCGGCAAAGACGACATGCTTGAGAAAGTAGAAGAATCTGAAATGCCTGCNGGNGCNCTNTTCCTTACACGTCAGCCACGCCCACTTGGTTTGGGCCATGCNATTTGGTGTGCGAAGAAACTTATCGAGGATGAGCCATTTGCCGTTTTGCTTCCTGATGTTCTTATTCAAAACACTGGCGGTAAAGGCTGTTTGAAGCAAATGGTTGATATCTATAATGATAAGGGCGGCAATATTGTTGCTGTTGAAGACGTACCGCGTGAGGAAACTTATAAATACGGGATAATCGATGTCGACAAAGATGAAGGCAAGTTTATCTCTGTAAAAGGCATGGTTGAAAAGCCAGATATTGAAGATGCGCCTTCTACACTTTCAGTGATTGGACGCTATATCCTTCAGCCTGAGATTTTCACGCATTTAGAGGCGTTTGAAAAAGGCGCTGGCGGTGAAATTCAGCTTACAGACGCTATGGCGAAACTTCTTGATACACAGCCATTTTACGCGACGCGCTTTGATGGCCAGAGCTATGATAGCGGAAGCCGTCTTGGCTTTATCCAAGCTAATCTCGCTTACGCCTCTGCGGATGATGAAATTGGCGATGATGTTAAACAAACCATTCTCATGATGGCTGAAGAACTCCAAAAAGCAGGTATTAAAGTTGCAGCAGAATAATTTACAAGAAAGAGATTCACTTAACATGAATGCACATCAATTCGATCCGGTAATCCTGCGTGAATATGACATTCGCGGTCAGGTTGGTAAAAACTTGAGCAATGAAGATGCCTATGCACTTGGCTTGGCATTTGGCTCATTCGTTCGCCGTAAAGCAGAAGGCGCGCAAGATGGCGCAAAGCTTTGTGTAGGCTATGATGGCCGTCACTCCTCCCCTGACTTTGCTGAGAACCTTGTTAAAGGTTTAATGGAGAGCGGTAATGACGTTGAAATCGTGGGTATTGGCCCAACACCGATGCTCTATTACGCCGTCAAAAGTAGCGGCGCGCATGCTGGTGTGATGGTGACAGGCTCTCATAACCCTTCTGACTATAACGGTTTTAAAATGACGCTTCAAAGCGGGCCAGTTTTTGGGGCGCTGATCCAAGAGATTGGCCAGATTGCCGCTTCTGGTAATTTCGAGACAGGCCAAGGCAGCTCTAGCACACGCGATATTAAAGACGACTATGTCGCACGCTTGATGCAAGACTTCACAGGCGGACGCCCGCTAAAAGTCGCTTGGGATGCAGGTAATGGTGCGGCTGGCGAAATTATGCGCATGCTGACCGCGAAGCTTCCGGGTGAGCATATCCTTCTATTTGATGATATTGACGGCGATTTCCCGAACCACCACCCAGACCCTACAGTTGATAAAAACCTTATCGATTTGCAAAAGGCTGTGCGTGAGAATGGCTGTGATCTCGGTATTGCTTTTGATGGCGATGGCGACCGTATTGGCGTTGTGGATGAGAAAGGCACAGTGTTGCGTTGCGATATTCTCATGACAATTTATGCACGTGAAGTTTTGCAAAATCATCCAGGTGCTTCCATCATTGGCGATGTTAAATGTAGCCAAGTGATGTTCAACGAGATTGAACGTTTAGGCGGCAAGCCTGTTATGTGGAAGACTGGTCACTCTCTTATTAAAGATAAGATCGCAGAAACTGGCGCGCCATTGGCGGGTGAGCTTTCAGGCCATATATTCTTTGCTGATAAATATTACGGCTTTGATGATGCACTTTATTGCGCAGTGCGTTTGCTTAATGATGTCTGCGATGCGGGCGGTGCTCTTTCTACGCTCACAGCGGATCTTCCGAAACTTTTTGACACGCCAGAGCTTCGTATTGAGGTGGATCGTGAAGAAAAATTTGAGATCGTACCGAAAATCATCGCTAATCTGAAAGGTAATCTTCCTGAAGGCATGGCCATGGATGATATTGACGGGGTGCGCATTTCCAGCGAGCAAGGCTGGTGGCTCCTACGCCCTTCTAATACGCAAGATGTGCTTGTTTGCCGTGCAGAAGCAAGCAGCGAAGCGCATTTAGAAGAGCTTAAAACAATGATTAATGATGAAGTTACAAAGCTCGGATATTCAATCGACTTTTCTTGAATTCAGTTTTACTAATAAAAAAAGTTAAATCAGACTCTTTTCGCTCATGAGAAAATCATTTATGATCATCTCATGAGCACTGAATTAGACACATCCATATTAGAATTATTAGCCTCCAAAGTTTGCCATGATTTGATCAGCCCTATCGGCGCCGTGAATAACGGTATTGAATTTATGCGTGAGATGGGAGAAGACGCTGGCGATGAGGCGTTAGACCTTATCGCATATAGCGCGCAGCAAGCTTCCGCAAAGCTACAAGCCTACCGCATTGCCTATGGCGCTGGTGGCGCTGATGGAAGCTTAAAGCCTGAAGATGTTAAAAATGCAATCGACGCTATCGTGACTGCTGATGGTAAAATCAAGCAAGATTGGGATGCTTATGGCGAGCTTGGCTATGGCATGGATCGCCCTGATCCCTATTGCAAGATGCTGATTTGCGCGCTCCTCTTTGCTATGGAATGCCTTCCTAAAGGGGGCACTATTAATGTTGAGGGTGCTGGCGAGGGTAAAACCCAGATCACGGCAAGCGGCGAAAATGCCGCACCAAGAGAGAATATGGTCGATGCTTTAGAGCTTAAACTCGATAAAGAGGCCTTACAGCCTAAGCATGTGCATCCTTATGTAACCGCACTTTTAGCACAAAAATATAGCTTCTCATTTTCCGTTAACACAAGCACAGCGGATTCCGTTATAATCACTATGTCTTTCGCTGTTTAGTAAGACTTCCACTGCGTTTCACTAAAGACCTCTCTACAGTTTTCGAATAAGAAAACTTGTATTTTTTAGCTGCATTTTTGCTGCACTGCATACAGACGTAAGAGGGATTTTAATCACTGTTTAACAAACATGGAGTATAGTATTTATATTAAAATTATAAAAAATACTACGTGTATCAGAACCTACCTAGATGAGATAAAGGGGAACCTTTCATGGATGATCTAATTATTGAATTCCTGACCGAAACCAATGAAAGCTTAGATGAGCTCGATCTTGATCTTGTCAATCTTGAACAACACCCAAATGACGCCGACCTTTTAGGTAAGATTTTCCGTCTTGTTCACACGATCAAAGGCACATGTGGTTTCTTAGGCCTACCCCGCCTAGAAAAAGTAGCGCACCATGGCGAGAATGTTCTTGGCCGTTTCAGAGATGGCGATTTGGAAGTTACACCAGAATATGTGACGCTTATTTTCGAATGTATGGATAGAATTAAATATATTGTCGCTGAGCTTGAGGCGAACGGCTCTGAACCACAGGGTGATGACAGCGAAATTATTGCCAAGCTTGATGCAGCCTATGAGGGCAAAAGCACTAGCGATATTGGCACTAGCGAAGAAAGTGCTCCTGCAGACACTGCACCAGCAGACACAGCCGCAGATGCTGAGAAGGATAAGCCTGTAGAGCAGGCCGTTCTTGCCGGCACCATGTCACAAGAAGAGCTTGATGCTTTAGAGGCCGCTTTTGCTAATGCGCCCGGCCCTGGTGAAGAGGCCGCAGCCGCACCCGCTGAAGCACCGAAAGCAGAAGCGCCCAAGCCAACGCCTACAGCTGCACCAGCAGCGCCTACTGAAGACGCAAAGTCAGGCGGCGATAAATCAGTATCACAACAATCTTTGCGCGTGAGTGTCGATGTTTTAGAAAACCTCATGACAATGGTTTCCGAGCTGGTACTTACACGTAACCAGCTTATGCAGATCCAACGCCATTCTGGAAGCGATGGTGATAGCGAGCTTGCAACACCTTTACAGCGTTTAAATCATGTCGTTTCTGATCTTCAAGAAGGTGTGATGAAAACACGCATGCAGCCGATTGGAAACGCGTGGGCAAAATTGCCGCGTATCATTCGCGACCTTGCTTTAGAACTTAATAAGAAAATTGATCTACAGATGATTGGTCAGGAAACTGAGCTTGATCGTCAGGTTCTTGATCTAATCAAAGACCCTCTTACACACATGGTTCGTAATTCTGGTGATCATGGTATTGAAGATCCGGAAACACGTAAAGCGGCTGGTAAGCCTGAAATGGGTACGATTACCCTACAAGCGTATCATGAGGGCGGTCACATCATCATCAAGATTGCTGATGATGGTAAAGGTCTTGCCGTTGATAAAATCAAAGCTAAAGTTTTACAAAATGGCCTCGCCTCGCCTGAGGAGCTTGAGGAAATGTCCATCAACCAGATTAATCAGTTTATCTTTAAGGCTGGTTTCTCAACGGCAGAAAAAGTTACTTCTGTTTCTGGTCGCGGTGTGGGTATGGATGTGGTGCGTACCAATATCGAAAAAATTGGTGGCTCGATCGAACTTACCTCTAAAGAAGGTTTTGGCTCTACATTCACCATCAAAATTCCACTGACTTTAGCCATTGTTTCAGCACTTATTGTTGAGGCGGGCGGTGAGCGCTTCGCTATACCGCAGCTCGCCGTGCGTGAACTTGTTATGACGTCGAATGATAATCAGGTTGAGACCATTAAAGGCACGCCTGTCTTCCGTTTGCGTGATCATTTGCTTCCCCTTGTATCACTGTCTGACCTCTTAGGGTTAAGCAACGAGGATTCCTTAATTGAGAAGCTCAAATCTGCACCGACATCTCAGGATTTAGATGATGCAGAGCATGCAGAGGAGTCCAATGTTATTAGCATTGAGAAAAACAAAAAACGTCATGAATATATCGTTGTCACACAAGTTGGCGCCTATGATTTTGGCATCATCGTTGACCGTGTGTTTGATACTGAAGAGATTGTTGTGAAGCCCGTTGCACAAATCCTCAAAGATATCGAGCTTTTCTCAGGCAACACAATTCTTGGTGATGGAACAGTGATCATGATTTTGGATCCAAATGGCATTGCCAAGAGAACTGGTGAAATTGACAGTGCAGAGACAGCAGCCACAGCGGCAGCAGCTCTTGCTCATGCAAGCTCACAGGATAAAACATCCCTACTCCTTTTTGCAGCTGGAGATACAACACCAAAAGCTGTTCCACTTTCACTTGTCGCTCGCTTGGAAAATGTGGACGTATCAAAGATCGAACGTAGTGGCCATAAGATGGTTGTGCAATATCGCGGACAGCTTATGCAACTCGTGCCGTTTAGCCCTTCTGTACAAGTCGGTACTGAAGGTGAAAAGCCTGTGTTAGTTTTCGCTTATCGCGATCACTCTATGGGTATTATCGTTGATGAGATTATCGACATCACTGAAGCTCATATCGATGTTCAGCTTGAAGGCGAAAATAGAGGCCTACTCGGTAGTGCTATCATTAATGATAAAGCGACAGATATTGTCGATGTTGGCTTTTACCTACAAAGTACAGATCAATCCTGGTTCAAAGATCATGATGATACGCCTTACGCCTCTGCCCAGCAGTCGGGTGCGAGCACAGATCATAAATCTGCACATACAAAAGGCAAACAGCGCATATTGCTGGTAGATGATAGCCCATTCTTCCGCAATATGCTTACACCACTTCTTAATGTGGCTGGCTATGATGTTACAACATTAGAAAATCCTACAGAGGCTCTTAAAATGTGTGATCAGGGCGCAGAGTTTGATGTAATTATTAGCGATATTGAAATGCCTGGTATGGATGGTTTTGAATTTGCGCAAAAAGTGCGTGAAAATTCAAACTGGCAGAGCACGCCGATGGTCGCACTTTCTTCACATGCAACACCACAGGATATAGATCGCGGCATGGAAGTTGGTTTTAGTAAATATGTCGCGAAGTTTGATCGCGATACATTGCTAGCCACTCTCTCCCAAACGTTATCTGAGCAGCGTCAACTTATGAAAGAAGGAGCGTAAATCGATGAGTGTAGAAAAATCAAATTTCTCAACGAATAACGGCGATCAGGTTATAGATCAATCACGTGACTTCTTGACTGTTTATATTGCCGATCAAAATTTCGGTATCCCTATCCTACAGATTCAGGATGTGCTGCGTGAGCAAAATGTGACGCGCGTCCCCCTTGCGCCTCCTGAGGTTGCCGGATCACTGAATTTGCGTGGCCGCATTGTAACAGCAATCAATGTCAGATCCCGCTTAGGCATTCCACAAACGAATGATAATGGAGCGGCTGCACACTCTAGCATGAGCGTGGTGGTTGAACATGATGGCGAACTTTACAGTCTCATCATTGATAAAGTCGGCGATGTTTTAACACTAGAAGATGAAAATTTTGAGCCAACTCCAGCAACGCTAGACCCCGCTTGGCGCGATGTTGCCTCTGGAATTTATCGCTTAAAAGGTAAATTGCTAGTCATTTTGGATGTGCCAAAATTTATAGATTCTGTAAACCGCTAAACAACAATAAGTTTGTGCAGTGCCGTATCTGTAGTGATTAATTTAAGAATTTTAGATATATTTATAATTGAAACCACATAGCCAAATAGATAATTAGGAGAGAGCTAAAATGAAATCATGTCTAGTCGTAGATGATAGCCGTGTCGTAAGAAAAGTGGCCCGCCGCATAGTTGAAGATTTAGGCTTTTCATGCGAAGAGGCCGAAGACGGTCAAAAAGCATATGAACATTGCCAAGGCGGCATGCCTGACATTATCCTTCTTGACTGGAATATGCCTATTATGAGCGGTATTGAATTTTTAGAAAAGCTGCGCGCTATGGACAATGGTGATAGCCCTAAAGTTGTTTTCTGTACGACTGAAAATGATATGAGCCACATTCAGCGTGCTATACAAGCAGGTGCTAATGAATATATCATGAAGCCATTTGATAGTGAGATTATTCAATCTAAATTTGTTCAGGTTGGTGTTCTAAATTCTAGCGAATAGATACAAGCCACTCCTTATTTACACTGCTTACTTCACTTAATTACTATAAAGATTATATATGAGTTTTTCTTCTCACATGCCTGCTGGCTCATCGCAACAAAACACTATCTCTGTCATGCTTTGCGATGACTCAGCTGTCATCCGTGGCGCACTGGCCCGCGTTATTGAATCCGATGCTTCTATCAATATTGTCTCTTCGGTGGCTAATGGTGAATTAGCTATTCAAGCTGCAGCACGCCATAAACCAGATATTGTAATTTTAGATATCGAAATGCCCGTCATGGACGGGCTAACAGCCCTTCCAGAGATTCTAAGTGTCAGCCCAAAATCTAAAGTGATTATGTTCTCCGCCCTTACAGAAAAAGGAGCATCGGTTACGCTAAAAGCTTTTTCATTAGGCGCTGTAGAATGTTTAGTGAAACCCTCTAGCGGTCAATCGACAGGCGAAGGCTCAGAGTTTCAGCGAAACTTACTAACATTAATAAAAGGCTTTTACCCGCAAAGCCGTCAAGTACCAACGACAACGCCCCCTGCTGTCACGCCACCTCCAGCCAGTGCATCTCCGATTACGGGCGCGGCTCAACCCGCGCCGGCTGCGGCCCCAACCACAGCTTCTGCAGGTTCAAAACATTACAGCGTTGCTGGAGCACCCTACACATTAAGAAATGACCCACAAGCTTATACGGGCAAGCCTTCGATTATTGCTATTGGCAGCTCAACTGGCGGACCGCAAGCTTTATTGAGCTTACTTAAAAACCTCGGTGGCGTGGATGTGCCTATTATGCTGACTCAGCATATGCCGGCGACATTCACCAAAATTTTAGCAGAGCATATTACACAGCAAACTCCTCTCGAAGCCCATGAGGGTGCTGACGGCATGCTGGTTGAAAATGGTAAAGTCTATGTTGCCCCAGGTGGGAAGCATATGCTTTTAACACGTGAAAACGGCGCTCTCAAAATAAAGCTCGATGATGGTCCTCCAGAAAATTTCTGTAAACCTTCTGTCGATCCGATGTACAGGAGTATTATCGATATCTTTGGCAATAAAGTTTTAGGCGTTATCTTAACTGGCATGGGTAGCGATGGATTAGAAGGAGGCAAACTCCTCGTTAACAAGGGCGGGCGTATAATTGCGCAAGATAAACAAACTTCTGTTGTGTGGGGCATGCCTGGCGCAGTTGCAACGGCGGGCATTTGCAGTGATGTTTTGCCATTGAATGATTTAGCCCCTTGGATTAAAAAAGCCCTGTTAGGATAGTTACATGAATTTAATACATTTCGACATATATCAGCAGCTTCTCAAAGAGAAATCGGGGCTTGTTTTAAGCACTGATAAAAGCTACCTGCTGGAATCTCGCCTTAGCCCTATTGCGAAGAAGTGGAATTTTGAAACTTTAGATGCGATGACGATCGCGCTGCAAGGTGTTCCAGATCAAAAGCTCGTCGTAGATATCGTTGAAGCGATGACGACGAATGAGACCTCATTCTTCCGCGACACACGCCCTTTTGATATGTTTAAAGATCATGTCATGAAGTATATGAAAGAGGCGCGCAGCGATAAGAAAAGCTTACGCATTTGGTGCGCAGCGGCCTCTAGTGGTCAAGAACCATACACGCTTGCGATGATCTTAAAAGAGTTAGAGCCGCAAATGCCAGGCTGGCGTTTTGATATCGTTGCAACGGATATCTCTCATGACATTTTAGATCAGGCTCGTCAGGGTATTTATTCTCAATTTGAAGTACAGCGCGGCATGCCCATTACTTTACTTATGAAATACTTCACGCAAGTCGAAGAGAAATGGCATATCAGCCAAGATATTAAAAATATGGTCAAGTATGATTACTTTAACCTGCTCGATTCCATGAGCGCATTAGGCCAGTTCGATATCATCTTCTGCCGTAATGTTTTGATCTATTTCGATCAACCTACAAAAGGCGCTGTTTTGGATAAAATGGCGCGCCAAATCACACCTGATGGCTTTTTATTCCTTGGTGGTGCGGAAACCGTGATTGGTTTGACAGATAACTTTAAGGCTGTTCCAGATCAGCGTGGCCTCTATGGAATCCCTACAGGTCCTCACTTTGCTGCATAAAAATTCTTGAAGTTAAGCAAGACGATAAGACCGCGATATCGTTAGGCTTGCCTAAATGATGTTTTAGCGCTAAAACACTGCCGAGCTTATCATGCTATGCGCGTTATATAAGCTCAGCGAATTAGATCGTTATTTAATAATAAGATAAAAAAGAGCCCTACCCCATGAGTGATACAATTATCCGTGATCCTAATGCCAGCACTATCAAGCGTGCGCTTATCTCTGTTTCTGACAAGGAAGGCGTTGCAGATTTTGCCCGCACTCTTGCAGAAGATTATAATGTTGAAATCCTTTCAACTGGCGGCACAGCGAAAATGCTTAAAGAGGCAGGCATCAAAGTAAAGGATGTTTCCGATCACACAGGCTTTCCTGAAATCATGGATGGACGCGTAAAAACGCTTCACCCGACAATCCATGGCGGTATCCTTGCACGCCGTGATAATGATCAGCATGTGAAAGCGATGGAAGAGAACCAAATTGGTGGGATCGACTTGCTTGTCGTTAATCTATATCCGTTCGTGCAGACAGTGCAAAGCGGCAAGGACTTTGATGAATGTATCGAAAATATTGATATTGGCGGTCCAGCAATGATCCGTGCAGCGGCGAAGAACCACGAATTTGTGACAATCATCACAGACCCTCAAGACTATAAGGCTGTCTTAGAAGACATGAAAATCAATGATGGTGGCGTTACACGCAAATTGCGCCGTCAGTTAGCTGCAACTGCATTTTCTCTAACCGCGACATATGACTCAAATATCAGTAGCTGGTTTGTAAAACAGCTTGGTGAAGATTTTGGCTTCCCGCGCCGCATCAGCTTCTCTGGTAATTTAAAGCAAACATTGCGCTATGGTGAAAACCCACATCAGAGCGCGTCTCTTTATACTATTGATAATGACTTACGCCCGGGTGCAGCCCGCGCTAAGCAGCTTCAAGGTAAAGAGCTTTCATATAACAACCTTAATGACACAGATGCTGCTTTTGAGCTTGTCTCTGACTTTGATGAGCCTAGCGTTGCGATTATCAAACATGCTAACCCATGCGGTGTTGCGAGCAATGGCAACATCCTAGAGGCCTACAACAACGCGCTTGCTTGCGACCCAGTAAGCGCCTTTGGCGGCATTATCGCACTCAACCGCACACTCACAGCAGATGTTGCACGCGAGATCGTTAAGCGCTTCGTTGAAGTTATTATCGCGCCGGACGTAGAGGCGGCCGCACTTGATATCCTCAAATCTAAAGATAAAATCCGTGTTCTTACAACAGGCGGCATGCCAAGCGGTGATGTGAACCGCCGTATGGTTAAGCGTATTGCTGGCGGCCTATTGGTGCAAGATGATGATATCGGCGATATCACTAAGCTTGATCTTAAGGTGGTTACAGACCGCGAGCCTACAAAGCGTGAGATGGAAGACATGATCTTCGCTTTCCGCGTTGCCAAGCATGTAAAGTCTAATGCGATTGTTTACGCAAAAGACCTTGCGACTGTTGGTGTTGGCGCAGGCCAGATGAGCCGTGTTGATTCTGCACGCATTGCCGCATGGAAAGCGCAAGAAGCTGCTAAAGAGATGGGCCTAGATGCGCCGCTCACAAAGGGCAGCGTTGTAGCCTCTGATGCGTTCTTCCCATTTGCAGATGGTTTGATCTCCGCTGCAGAAGCAGGCGTAAGCGCTGTGATCCAGCCGGGTGGCTCTATTCGTGACCAAGAAGTGATCGATGCAGCTAATGAGCGCGGCCTGGCGATGGTCATGACAGGTATGCGTCACTTCCGCCACTAAGCAAGGCTACCACATCATTTCTAAATTTTTTACAGCTCCCCGTTCCTACGGGGATGCTTTTTATGTACCCTCTTCATCACAGCATAATCCGTAATGTTTTATTTATATCTGCCCTGCTATAAATATTAACAAATGCGTTAACTATTTTTTAACCCCGCCTCTATATCATGAGACTTATCGCAATAGGAGTACAAATTTCTTAGCGATAAAAGAGAGTTAGAAGGCAGGCTGGATAACGTTTTTCATAAAAACATCATTAACATCCCTCCCCCTAAACACTCTCAGAAAAAAAGAACTAAAGGCGTTATGTCGCAGTTTTAAGGTAAAAATTAAGATTTAAACCTTAAAATATTGAGTAAGACAAAGGGTGTAATAAATGGCA